>JALYLC010000514.1 GCA_030774435.1 Actinomycetota bacterium | reverse complement strand
CAAAGGCGCGCGTCACGCGTGCTCTCACGGCCCAGGAGGCGCGCACGTTCCTGGTTCGCTGAGCTCACGGGCATGCAGAGCTTCTTTAGCGCCGGAATGCGCGGTAGTGCTCGGCGCGGACGTCGCGCTCCGCGACAGCGCGGCCCACGCGCGCAGATCATCGACGTCAGGTCGCGAACGGTCGTTGTACTTCGCGGCTGTGGCATTGGCCCGCACCTGACTGCTCGCGCAAGAGGTCCTCGAGTGCCGCCAGCACCTGAAGCGTGAGGTGACCGCGAATTCCGCCGCCGTCGAGAGCCGGTAGACGCTTGGGCCCGGCCGCGGTCTCACGCTCCAGGTACCTCATCCGCCGGCTCCAGGGCGCGGGTCGATGACTTTGACGGTCACTCGCGCGTCTTCGAGCGCGCGCGCGAAGTGGGCTGTCCCTCCGCGGCCGTCGGCTCGAGCCTGTCCGTCCCAGATGAGAAGCGCGTGCAGCTGGTTGGATCCCGCCAACTCGATCGCGACGTTCAGCAGGGCGCGGTTCGTGCGCTCGAATCTGTTCTCGGTCGGCGCTTGGGGTTCGACTCGCTGATCGACGACGCGCAGATCGCTACGCGCCGCGACGGCCCGAAAGCGACGCTCCCAGCCGTCCTGGTCTCCAGGCTCCGTGCGCACGGAGTGCGCGATGAAGGTCTCCGGATCGCGGGCGAGCAGCAGACGGACTGCGCCCCCGCGCGCGAGCATGGCCTCCGCTGCGAGCAGGTCGCCCCCGCTGGCTCCGCCGGTCACCAGCACGTCGCCCTCGCCGATCTCCCAGCCGGCCAGGGCAGCCTCGATACACGAGCGCACCCTCACCTCCTCCCCCGGGGGGAAGCGAGGAACTGCCCTGCCCGGCGCGTCCATGCGGTGGCCGCTCGCAACGACAACCTTGCGCGGGACCGGCGCCACGCTCGGCGACGCTAGTGGACGCGGGGCCGAGTGTCCATAGCTCGGTGTCTGGTGGGGAGTGGGGGCTCGCGTGCGGCCTAGGGTGCGGACTAGGGAAATGCTCGTGGTGGGGTCGGGTGGCGGCTCTTAGGGTGGCTGGTGTCAGCACGGAGTCCCCCTCAAGGAGAGGCAGCATCATGAAGTTCCTGATCGGCATCATCAGCGGCATCGCCCTCGCCGGCGCAGGCGTCACTCTGGCCTCCAGCAATCCGTTTGAGACGGCGACGGCCACGGCTGCTCCGCAGGCCGTGTTCGCGCAGCCGGCCGCGGTGCAGAAGCACCTGGTGGCGAAGCGCGTGCTGCGCTTGCAGGGCTTGACGGGTGAGCTCTCGCACAAGGACACGGGCGCGTTCGAGTTGAAGGTCACGGTGCGTCAGAACGGCCTGCTGGTCGACCGCGACGTGCTGCTGCTGGTGGCTCGCGCGATCGTCACCAACCGCGCCGGGCAGCGCGTGCGCCTGCCGCTCGAGGACGCCACCGCGCGTGTCGTCGGCAGGCTGCTGCCGCGCAGCGCCTGGCGCGTCGACGACGACGGCCAGCTGCTCGCCACCTTCGCCGCCAAGCGCGTCGTCGTGCTCGCCACCACCGCGCCCGACCAGGCCGAGAGCCAGGACACCCAGAGCGCCGAATAGAGACGCTGCGACCAGCCCGCGGAACGGAGTCGCACGGCGCATTGGCGCCAGGGTGGCACACCCGCAAGACCACGGGAGGGGCGGCCCACACGGCCGCTCCTCCTTCGTCACGCTCGCACCACCTGCAGGCCGCCGCTGCGCTCATGCCGGCGCGGGCTCGAGCTGGCGGTGCACCGCGGCCGAGAGGTCGCGCAGGCTCAGGCCGCGCAGCACGTCGTTGAGCTGGATGCGGACGCCCGTCTCGCGGTGCACGGCAGCGATGAACTCGACGGCCATGAGCGAGTCGAGGCCGAAGCCGATCAGCGGCCGTTCGGGGTCGAGCCGATCGGGCAGGGCGTCGAGCACGCGGGCGGCGCGTTCGGTCACGTGCCGCTCGAGCGCGGCGCGGCGCTCGGCGGCGGGCGCGGTAACCATGAGCCTTCACCGACCGGTTCTCGGGCGCTCAGATTCTGACGGTCACCGAGACGCAGTGCCGTCGCCCTCTCGCGCCGCGCACCGGCATACCCGGGCTCCACTGAATTATCAGCTGAACAGCTGCGTCTGGCGGAGTCAGAGCCAGTCGTGGACGCAGGGCAGACCTCCGCTCGCCGAATTTAGGAAGCTCAGCAAAGGTGAGCTGAGCAGCGAATTTCGGTTCCAATGCGCCGCGCGCCTCCGCCTGGTGCGGCTGTCTGTGGCGCGCATGCCCTAGACCGCACGCTACGACACGGCGATGCCGAGGGCGAAAGGATGGTGGTTCATGGAGCTCAGGTTCCGAACGGCTGGGGGCAGGCCGAGACCTTGGGGATCAGCATGCGCGCGATGGCTGAGAACGGCGAGGGCTGGCAGGACTGCGCGATCCCGAGGTCGCAGGCGACGGAGAGGAAGATGAACGCCTCGTCGAGCGCGAAGCCCCACTGCTCGACGAGCAGACGGGCCGCCTCCTCGGACGCCAGCTCGAGCGCCTCGCGGATGTCCCCCGTCGACGTCGCGTGGGCGACCCAGTGCCCATCGAGCTCCGTCACTGGCCAGCGCCCCTGCCGCCCCTTGAGAAGTCCGAGGCGGACGTCGACCTCACCGGCGATCTCGACGCCTGTGCCGCTGATCTCGCCGTCGCCCATCGAGGCGTGCATGTCGCCCGCGGCGAACATGCCACCGGGCTGCCGCACCGGGAAGTAGATGCGCGACCCGGGCCCGTGGAGGTGGTTGTCGAGATTGCCGCCATGCTCGCCGGCGAAGCCGTTGGGCACCTCCTCGGAGCTGGTTGCGACGCCCATCACGCCGAGCATCGGGCGGAACGGGAACGAGATCCGCTCGTTCATGTGGATCGTGTCGTCCTCGACCTCGAAGAGCTTCGTCCGGGCCTCGAGGCCGGCTCGGTGCAGCTGACCCACGCCCGGGATCACGAGCGCGACGCCGGTCGGCGCGGTGCGGATGTCGAGGATGTCGACGACGAGCGAGTCGCCGGGCTCGGCGCCGCGCACCGCGATCGGCCCAGTCGCGCCGTTCACGTGGGTGAGATCGAGGTCGGTCATGA
>JALYLC010000513.1 GCA_030774435.1 Actinomycetota bacterium | reverse complement strand
GGCGGAGGACATCGGCCTCCAGCGCGGGCAGGAGTCGCGCGTTGTGCAGCGCGGCGGCGGGGTGGTAGAGCGGCAGCAGCGTGACCTCACGGCCGGCAACCTCCGCCCGCCGCGCCTGGCCGTGGCTCTGCGAGACGCCATGCGAACCGCTCGTGAGGGCGCGCGTGGCGAGATCGCCGAGCGCGGCGATGACGCGGGGCCGCACGAGCCCGACCTGGCGCTGGAGCTTGTCGCGGCAGGCCGCGATCTCCTCGGCCGCGGGGCTCTGCGTGCCCGGCGGACGGCATTTGACGAGCGTCGTCACGTACACGTCGCGCCGCTCGAGGCCGATCGACCCGAGCAGGTCGGCGAGCAGCTCACCCGGGGCCCCCACGAGCGGCCGTCCCAGCCGGTCGTCGTGAAAGCCCGGCGCGTCCGCGACGAGCATGAGCTCGGACGGCATCGGACCCTCGCCCGCGACCACCAGGGAGCGCGAGGCCGAGAGCGCGCAATTCGTGCACCCGGCCCACTCGGCTGCGAGGCCGGCGCTCAGTGACGGCAGCCGCAGCCGCCGCCGCAGCAACCGCCGCCACCGCTCGCCGGCGCGCGAGGCGCCGGCTGGTCGCCGCCGACTGTGCGCGCCGAGAACGTCGAGAGCAGCTGCGAGACGTCGCCGGAGGTGCACTGCGGGCAGGCGACGAGGGTGCCGTAGCGCGAGACGAGCTCCTCGAAGCGGTGCTCGCACGACCTGCATGCGTACTCGTAGATCGGCATGGCCGAATCGTATCGCGTGGGTAGAATGACGCTCGGACTCCATCCACCGGAGGGGTACCGCTCTCATATGCCGATCCACTCGCCATCGCGCACGCGCGCGGCCGTGGCGCGCACGCTGCCCGACCTGGCGGCGGCGATCGCAGGCCGCGACGACGTCGCGCTCGTGCCCACCATGGGGGCGCTGCATGACGGCCACCGCGCACTGCTGCGCGCGGCGCGCCGTTGCTCGGCCACGGTCGTGATGTCCCTGTTCGTCAATCCCGCGCAGTTCGGGCCGGGCGAGGACTTCGCCCGCTACCCGCGCGACGAGGAGGCCGACCTCGCCGTGGCCACGGCCGAGGGTGTCGACCTCGTCTTCGCACCCGACGCGCAGACCATCTACCCGGACGGGTTCGCCGCGGCCGTCGACCCGGGACCGCTGGCAGGTGAGCTCGAGGGCCGCTCGCGCCCGGGCCACTTCCGCGGGGTCGCCACGGTCGTCACGCGACTCTTCGGCCTCGTGCGACCGCAGCGCGCGTTCTTCGGCGAGAAGGACTACCAGCAGCTCGTGATCGTCCGCGGCGTGGCACGCGATCTCGCACTCGGCGTCGACGTCGTGGGCGTGCCGACGGTGCGCGACGCCGACGGCCTCGCGCTCTCGTCGCGCAACCGCTTCCTCTCGCCCGGGGAGCGCGAGCGCGCCACCACGCTGAACGCGGCGCTGCGGGCGGCCGGTCGCCTGTACGCCGCCCGCGAGCACGACGCCCGGCTGCTCCTGGACACCGCGCGCGCGCGGCTCGCGATGGACCCCGATTACCTCGAGCTGCGCCGGCTCGGCGATCTCGGCGCGTACGACCCGGAGCGCCCGGCCATCCTGCTCGTCGCCGCGCGCCTCGGCACGACGCGATTGATCGACAACCTCACCCTGGAGGACGCATGACCACCCCGCCCGGCCCCGAAGCCGCCCGCCGGCTGACGCTGCAGGAGATCGCCCAGGCCAAGCGGGACGACCGCCCGCTGGTCATGGTCACGGCCTACGACTACCCGTCCGGGCGCATCGCCGAGCGCGCCGGGGTCGATCTCGTGCTCGTGGGCGACTCGGGCGCGATGACCGTGCTCGGCCACAGCTCGACGGTGCCGGCCACGATGGACGAGATGCTCATGCTGACCGCCGCCGTGTGCCGGGCCTGCCGCCGCGCTCTGGTCATCGCCGACCTGCCGTTCATGTCGTACCAGGTGAGCGACGAGGACGCCCTGCGCGCAGCCGGGAGGTTCCTCAAGGAGGCCGGCGCGCAGGCCGTCAAGCTGGAGGGCGCGGGCCCCATGCTGGCGCGCATCCGCGCACTCGCCGGCGCCGGCATCCCGGTGGTGGCCCACCTCGGGCTGACGCCGCAGACGGCGACCTCGCAGGGTGGCTACCGCGCACAGGGCAAGACCGCGCAGGCGGCGCTGCGCCTGCTGCACGACGCCCACGCCGCCGAGGCCGCGGGCGCCTTCCTGCTCGTGCTCGAGGCCGTGCCGGCACCCGTGGCCGAGCGCATCAGCAGCGAGCTCGAGATCCCTACGATCGGCATCGGCGCGGGTGCAGGCTGCGACGGGCAGGTGCTCGTGTTCCACGACCTGCTGGGCCTCGGCGAAGGGCCCCTGCCGCGCTTCGTCGAGCGTTACGCGTCGCTCGGCGAGCTCGCCGTGGAGGCCGTCGCGCGGTATGCCGACGACGTGCGTGAGCGGCGCTTCCCGCAGGAACGCCACACGTACGCGATCGCCGAGGACGAGCTGGAGCACTTCCAGCGTCTCGTCGAGGCGGGCTCGCCCGTGACCGCGGACGACGAGGACGGGGTGCTGTGACAGGGGACGAGCTCGCGGCGCTGCTCGCCGCGGGTGAGGTGCAGCTGCTCGACGTGCGCTCGGCCGAGGAGTACGAGGGCATCGGCGGCTACGGCTGCGATCCGCGGCAGGGTCACATCCCGGGCGCCGTCCACATCGACGTGTCCGAGCTCGCCGCCGCCGGCGCCGGCGTACGCGCTCTGCTCGCGGAGCAGGGGCTCGACAGCGACCGGCGCATCGTCTGCTACTGCCATTCCGGCTCGCGCTCGGCCTACGCGGTGGCCGCGCTCGCCGCCGCCGGCGTGGCGGCCGAGAACTACGAAGGCTCCTGGCACGAGTGGTCGCAACGGATCGAACCCGGCTCCTCGTAGACGTACTAACAGAATGAGCAGTCACTGCGCCCGACAACCAGACCGCGGGCGATTCGAGACCTCCGAACGCCACGATCATTCTGTTCGTACGTCTTAGACTCCTGCCCATGGATGGAGCCTTCGCACACACCTGTTACCGGGTCCTCGACCCCGCTGCCTCGATCAAGTTCTACACCGAGTGCCTGGGGCTCGAGCACGTGCGCGCCTCGCCGATCCGGGACGAGGCCACGAACCACTTCTTCGCGTATGCCGGCGACCCCGAGCCGTGGCTCGAGCTGACGCACAACCACGACCGCACCGAGCCGTACGAGATCGGCACCGGCTACGGCCACATCGCGATCAAGGTCGACGACCTCGACGGGACGCTTGCGGCGCTGAACGAGAAGAGCGTGCAGCCCGAGCGCGCGCCGTACCTCGTAGGCACCACGCGGATCTGCTTCGTGCGCGATCCCGACGGCTACCGGATCGAGCTGATCGAGCGCAAGTGATCTGCGCGCCGAACTTGTAAGCGGAGGCCACCACCGCTAGGCTGCCATCTAGCGGAGGATGCCTCCGCTTACTGATCCACCAGGAGGTCCGGCCATGACAGCCATCACCACCCAGTTCGGGGCACAGTCCACGGCGGGCGAGGTCGCGAGCGGCGTCGACCTGACCGGCCGGCGCGTCATCGTCACCGGCGGTGCGTCCGGCATCGGCATCGAGACTGCGCGTGCGGTCGCGGGTGCCGGCGCCGACGTCACGCTCGCGGTTCGCGACACCGAGGCGGGAGACCGCATCGCGCTCGAGATCGCCGAGAGCACGGGCAACGCCGACGTCCACGTTCGCTACCTCGAGTTGGCCGACCGCGCGTCGATCGCGGCCTTCGCGGAGGAATGGAACGGGCCGCTGGACGTGCTCGTCAACAACGCGGGCATGATGGCGTCGCCCGAGCAGCACACGAGCGAGGGCTGGGAGCTGCAGTTCGCGACCAACCATCTCGGGCACTTTGCGCTCGCGCTCGGCCTGCACGAGGCGCTCGCAGCCGCCGGCCACGCGCGCATCGTGGCCGTCAGCTCGAGTGCGCACCGCCTCTCGCCGGTCGTGTTCGAGGACATCCACTTCGAGCACCGCGAGTACGAGCCATGGGCGGCCTACGGCCAGTCCAAGACGGCCAACGTGCTGTTCGCAGTCGAGGCCACGCGCCGCTGGGCCGGCGACGGCATCACCGCCAACGCGCTCATGCCCGGCGCGATCCGCACCAACCTGCAGCGCTACGTCGAGGACGACGAGGCGACCAAGAGGCGCTGGGCGGAGTCGGAGCGCGACGGCAGCCTGTTCTGGAAGAGCACGGCGCAGGGAGCCGCGACGTCGGTCCTGCTCGCCACGGCGCCCCAGCTCGAGGGCATCGGCGGTCGCTACTTCGAGGACTGCAACGAGGCCGCCGTGAACGACGACGAGGACGCGCGCGTGCGGCGCGGTGTCCGCTCCTACGCGCTCGATCCCGCGGCCGCCAGGCGCCTCTGGGACGTGTCGCTGAGCATGCTCGAGACGCCGGTCAGCGCAGCGCGCTGATCGGAACGCAGTTGAGGTAGGCGTCGCGCGGGTGCCGCCCCGGGCAGGATGGCGA
>JALYLC010000512.1 GCA_030774435.1 Actinomycetota bacterium | reverse complement strand
CACGGCCCTCGAGCCGGATGTACGCCCACTTGCGATCCTTCAGCCAGGCCACGTGGTCGGACGGCCCGATGTGCACGTCGTCCGGATCCATCTCGTAGTCGAGCGTGGAGGTGACCGCGTTCGTCTTCGAGATCTTCTTCGACTCCAGGCGCTCGCGCTCCAGCATGTTGAGGAAGTCGGTGTTGCCGCCCACGTTGAGCTGATGGGTGCGCTCGAGCAGAACGCCGCGCTGCCGGAAGAGGCGCGCGAGCTGGCGGTGGATGATCGTGGCGCCGACCTGCGACTTGATGTCGTCGCCGACGATGGGCAGGCCGGCCTTCTCGAAGCGGTCGCTCCAGTACTTCTCGCGCGCGATGAAGACCGGCACGCAGTTGACGTAGGCCACGCCCGCAGCGAGCGCCTGCTCGACGTACCACTTGGTGGCCTCCTCGGAGCCCACCGGCAGGTAGCTCACGAGCACGTCGGCCTTGGAGTCCTTGAGAATGGTGGCGATGTCAGCCGTCGGCCCGTCGGCCTTCGTGATGATCTCGCTGAGGTACTTGCCGAGCCCGTCGTGCGTCATGCCGCGCTGCACCGTCACGCCCGTGTGCGGCACCTCGGCGAAGTTGATCGTGTTGTTCTGGCCGCTGACGATGGCCTGCGAGAGATCCTTGCCGACCTTGTCCGTGTCGACGTCGAAGGCCGCCACGAACTCGATGTCGCGCACGTGGTAGCCGCCGAGGTTGACGTGCATGAGCCCGGGGACGAACTCGTCGTTCGCTGCGTCGCGGTAGTAGTGGACGCCCTGCACGAGCGAGGAGGCGCAGTTGCCGACGCCCACGATGGCGACGCGGACGCGCCCATCCTGGGCCCGGCCGTTGCCATTGCCGTTGGGGGTCATGCATGCTCCTTGGAAAGCTGCTCGCGCTCGGCGAGCTGACGATGGACGGAAAGGATGCGCTGGCCGACCGTCCCGCTCGCGAGGATGGCGAGCAGCGCGATGCCGTACGGCAGGGCCCCCCAGGGCGCAGCGGCCAGGATGGCCGCCAGCAGCACGACGCGCTCGGCGCGCCCCATGAAGCCGGCCTTGCCCTCGAGCCCGAGGGCCTCGGCGCGCGCGCGGGTGTATGAGACCAGGAAGGAGGCGACCAGCGCCACGAACACCGCGACCACGGGCCAGGTGTCGCCGTCGCGGGCGAACACGAGCGCAGCCGCGCAGAGCACGGCGCCCTCGGAGATGCGATCGGTCGTGGAGTCGATGAAGGCGCCGAAGACCGTGGCCTGGCCGCGCGAACGCGCCAGGGCGCCGTCGAGGATGTCGATGATCGACCCCACGAGGAACACGGCCGCGGCCGCGATGTAGTCCTCGCGGTAGAGCAGCACGGCGGCGACGAGGTTGAGGCTGAAGCCCAGCGCGGTCAACTGGTTGGGCGTGACGCGACTCTCGCTGAGCACGCGCACGGCGCGCGAGGCGAGCTGTCGCGCACCATCGGTGTAGCCCGTCTTGATCCGGTCCAGGCGCATCGGCAGGGTGCTCATCGATGGGAAGGTGGCAGCCCCGGCTAGGCGCTCGCGCGCCCTATCGACGAGCGGTCGATTCGCGCCGGTGAGCGGTCGGAGAGCGGCGCAAGCGACCATCCCTTGCGGAGGTGCAGCGTCAGCACGATCGCCAGCGCGACCGCCAGCACGCCCGCGCCGGCGACGGCGTCCAGCAAGAAGTGATTGGCCGTGGCAACGATCGAGAAGACGACCAGCGCGGGGTAGAGCGCCCAGATGAGGCGGACGAGCAGGTGCCGCGTAACGAGCACCCCCGTCGCGCCGACCAGGATGGCGGTGCCCGTATGCAGGCTCGGCATGGCCGCGTAGGGATTGCCGAAGAGCGTGACGAGGAAACCGCTCTGGTTGAGCGTCGAGCTCTTGAGCGGGTCGACGAAGCCCTCCGAGAGCAGGAGGCGCGGCGGTGCTGTGGGGTAGAGCACGTAGCCGGGCAGGGCGAGCATGAACGTCGTGAAGAGGGCGTTCCGCAGCAGCGTGTAGGCGTAATGCCGGCGCAGGTATACCCACAGGACGAAGCCGAACGTGATCGTGAACTGGCACTGGAAGTAGGTGAACCTCGCGACGTCCATCACGAAGCCGGGCGCATCGAGCGCCCAGCGCTGCACCGCCAGCTCCTGGTAGATGCCGAGGGCGCGCTCGTAGCGGACGACGTCGCGCGCGTGCTCCAGCGCGACCGGTTTGCCGCCGGTCGCGAGCCGGCGCGACAACTCGTAGGCGATGTCGAACGGCACGAAGACCGCGAGTTGCCGCGCGAGCCCTTTCCAGCCGTCCGGCAGATACGCGCCGATCGCGCGCACGGGCCAGAGCAGGACATTCGACACGGCGGGCATGCTAGCGAGCCGCCGCCGCGGCCCTTACCCGACGTGCTAGTCGGGCTGGGTGTCGCTGACGCGGAAGGGCGCGGTCTCCGGGGGCGCCTCGCTCTCCATCGCCGCGAAGGCGCCGGTCGAGACGGGCGAGGCCTCGAGCTGCTCGTCGGCCTCCAGCTCGGGAGCGTCGGTGAGTGCCTCGAAGTCGTCCTCGCTGTCCTCGAGCTCGTCCTCGGGCAGCACCTCGGGGGCCGCGGGCAGCACGCGGGCGCGCACGCCGCGGGCGCGCTCGGCGACCGTCTGCCTGCGTTGCCCGACCGGCCGCTCGGGCGGGGCGAAGAGCGGCGTACCGTCGTAGCAGAGGTGCTTGAGGTGCTTGGCCGACCAGGCGTAGGAACCGCACCAGCGGGGCGCCGCCGGCCACGGAACGGCGCGCCCGCCCAGCTGCACGGTGCCGATGCGCGGTCGCTCGCCGCGCACCAGGCCAACGGCGCAGGCGGCGCAGGAGCGCACCGGGACGCGCTGCACGCCGATGCCCTCGAGGTCGACCTCGACGGTCGCCAACCCGTGCTGGCCGTCGAAGAAGCAGGTTGCCGGCAGACCCACGCGCGGCCGCAGCGGCTCGACGAATCCGTCCATCCGCGCCCCCAGCACGCCGATCAGCCACTCCGCCTCGTCGAGCTCCTCGTGGGCCTTGGCCATCACGCGCGCGCCGGACACGCGGCTGATGCGCGCGCGCGCCGAGGCGACGACCTCGAGCGCGCGCGCATGCTGCTTGCTTGCGCCCTCGTCGTCCCGCTCGGCCACGATGTCGGCGAGGTCGGTCAGCGCCTCGGTGACGCGGCGGCCCCTGGCGATCAGGATCTCGCGGCCGTCGGCGATGTCGCTGACGCCGTGCGTGGCGCGCCGCAGGCCGCCGCGGAGGCGCACGAGCGTGAACAGGAGCACGACGGCCCCGACGGCCGCGAGCGCCCACACCCACGTTCCCGTGCCGCTCCCGGGCGCGGCGGCGGCGGAGGACGGGAG
>JALYLC010000511.1 GCA_030774435.1 Actinomycetota bacterium | reverse complement strand
CGCGGGTACGCCATCAACTTGTGAGGCTTCGAAACTCGCGACCTGTGAAGCTGCGTGCGCGCCACCTGTGAGGGTTCGAGCTCGTGCGTCACGATGAAATCGCTTACGCGCGGGGTCAGACCCCCTGTGTTGTGCCTGGAGGGCAAATCGGCTCGCCGGCGGGGTCAGACCCCAGTTCCGTTTCATCCGCAGCGGTGGTCCTAGCGGCCGTGACGCGGGTTCGAAACTCTTGGGTTGGTATCCGCCAGGACCCTCGCTCCTGGCTCGCCGGGTTCAGAACGCGGGTTCGAAACTCTTGGGCGGGTTCCGCCAGGACCCTCGCTCCTGCCTCGCGGGTCCAGGCACGCCAGGTTCGTGGTCCCCGTCCGAACGGATAGGTCTCGCTTCGAACCTCCTGCCCGGGCGCAGGGTGCCGGGGCAATGCGTCGCGGGTAGGGTGGGTTTCGTGACCGCACCCACTGCGACAGACCCGCTCGCCCTCGATCTCGAGGCCACCGCGAACGCTCTTGCCACGGGCATTCGCGACGCGGTGCGCGAGCTCGGCCGGCGCGGCGCCGTGCTGGGTGTCTCCGGAGGCGTCGACTCGGGCGTCTGCGCGGCGCTCGCCGTGCGCGCGTTCGGCGCGAAGCACGTCCTGCTGCTGCGCATGCCCGAGAAGGACATCGGCCAGGGCGCATCCGATCTCGGCCTCGAGCTTGCGGAGAGCCTCGGCGCCCCGCAGCGCGAGGAGTCGATCTCGGCAGCGCTCGAGGGCCTCGGCTGCTACCGCCGCCGCGACGAGGCGATCCGCGAGGTCTTCCCGGCCTATGAGTCGCACTGGAAGCACAAGGTGGTGCGCTCCGCGCCCGGCGGCGTCGTCGTCTTCGCGCTCGTGATCGAGAAGCCCGACGGCTCGCGCGAGGAGCAGCGCATCCCGGCGACCACCTATCGCAAGCTGATCGCCGCGACCAACATGAAGCAGCGGGTGCGCAAGCTGATCGAGTACACCTGGGCCGACGCGCTCGGCTACGCCGTGATCGGCACGCCCAACCGGCTCGAGTACGACCAGGGCTTCTTCGTCAAGGGCGGCGACGGGCTGGCCGACATCAAGCCGATCGCGCGCCTCTACAAGACCCAGGTGTACGCGCTCGCGCGTCACCTCGGCCTGCCGCCGGCGATCGCCGAGCGCGACCCGACGACCGAGACCTTCAGCCTCCCGCAGACGCAGGAGGAGTTCTACTTCGGCCATCCCTACGGGAAGATGGACCTGCTCGTGCACGGCGTCGAGGAGGGCATCGTGCCGGCCGACCTGGCGCCGCTCGTGGGCATGGACGCCGACGGCGTCGCAAGCGCCTACGACGAGGTGCTGCGAGTCCGCAAGGCCACCGCGTACCTGCATTCGAGCGCCCGCATCATCGACGTCGACGGCTCGAACCACCCGGCCGGCCGCTGACGTGTGCGGCATCGCCGGCATCCTGCACGCCGATGCGGCGCGCCCGGTGGACGAATCCACGCTGCGCCGCATGGCGGGCGCGATCCGGCATCGCGGCCCCGACGGCTACGGCATCGCATCGGGCGGCGGCGCCGGGCTCGTGTCGACCCGCCTCGCGATCTTCGACATCCCGTCCGGCTGGCAGCCGATGCAGGGCGCCCACCGCGACACGGTGATGGTCTACAACGGCGAGGTCTTCAACCACTACGAGCTGCGCCAGGAGCTCGAGGCCCAGGGCGAGCGCTTCCGCACGACCAGTGACACCGAGATCCTGCTGCGCCTGCTCGACCGCGACGGCCCGCAGGCGCTCCACCGCTGCAACGGGCAGTGGGGCATCGCGCATCTCGACCGGCCCACGCGCACGCTCACGCTGATGCGCGACCGTTTCGGCGTGCGGCCCCTGCACTACGCGAGCCTGCCGGACGGCGGCATCGTCTTCTCGAGCGAGGTCAAGGGCATCCTCGCCTCCGGGCTCGTCGACGCGGCGCCCGACCTCGAGGGCATCGACGAGGTCTTCACGTTCTGGGCCGCACGCCCGCCGCGCTGCGCGTTCGCGGGCATCCGCCTGCTGCCGCCCGGCCACCTGCTGGTCTGGCGCGACGGCGAGATCGTCGAGGAGCGCGCCTGGTGGGAGCCGCACTACGCGGTCGACACGCCGGCCCCGCCGGCCGAGGAGCTGGGCGAGCTCCTGCGAGACTCCGTGCGCCTGCGATTGCGCGCCGATGTCCCCGTCGGCTGCTACCTCTCGGGCGGGCTGGACTCGAGCCTGACGACCGCACTCGCGGTCGAGCAGACCGATCATCAGCTGCGCACGTTCTCGCTCGCGTTCCGCGACCCGCTGTTCGACGAGTCGGCGTTCCAGCGCCAGGTGGCGGAGGAGCTCGGCACCCGTCACCACGTGATCGAGATCGGGTCCGAGGAGATCACGGGCGCGTTCCAGGACGTCATGCGCCATCTCGAGACGCCGGTCATCCGGTCCGCGGGCGTGCCGCTCTACCTGCTGGCGCGCTCGACGCGCGAGCAGGGCATCACCGTTGTGGCGACCGGCGAGGGCGCCGACGAGCTGTACTGGGGCTACGACCTCTTCAAGGAGGCCAAGGTGCGCGCGTTCTGCGCGCGCGACCCCGACGCCGCCTGGCGCGCCTCGCTGTTCGACCGCATGTACCCGTACTTCGCGGCCACCGGCGGGCGGCGCGGCGAGTCCTGGAGGCGCTTCTTCCTCGACGCCGGCCCGGCCAGCGATCCGCTCTTCTCGCATCAGACGCGCATCGCGGCCACCTCGGGCGTCAAGTCGCTCTATTCGGGCGACACGCGCGCGGCCCTGGCGGGCGTCCACCCGCTCGAGCGCCTGCGAGACGACCTGCCCGAGGAGTTCGGGCGCATGAGCATGCTGGAGCGCGCCGCCTACCTGGAGCTGACGACGCTCCTCGGCAACCACCTGCTGGCCGCGCAGGCCGACCGCGTCGGCATGGCGCACGGCATCGAGGGGCGCTTCCCGTTCCTCGACCACCGCGTGTTCGCGAACTCCGTCGCCACGCGGCCGCAGGACAAGCTGGCCGGGCTGCAGGAGAAGATCGCCGTGCGCCGCGTGGCGGCCGAGGTCGTCCCGCCGATCGTGGCGCAGCGCCCAAAGCAGCCCTACCGCGCACCCGAGGCCGCCGCGTTCTTCGCCAACGAGCCCGAGTGGGTGACCGAGCGCCTGTCCGCCGAGGCCGTGCGCGACGTCGGCATCTACGACGAGCGGGCGGTGGCCGGGCTGGTGCGGCGCTGCCGCGCAGGCCGCGCCACGGGCTTCCGCGAGAACATGGCCCTGATGGGCGTGCTCTCCACGCAGGTCTGGCACGGGACGTTCGTCAGCGGCGCGCAGAGCTTCCCCGAGGAGCGCGAGGAGCCGCGCGTGCGGCTCCACCTGGAACTACCCGTACGGGTGGGGAGCGCCGCCTAAACCTTCCGGGGGGTGGCATGGACGACGGGCTCACGGACGATGGTGGGACGGCGGGCCTGAGGGGGTCCGGAGCGCCTGAACAACGAGGAGCGAGAGTGACCGTTCGCGACGAGCTGTACGACTACATCAACGAGAACTTCCTGTACCTCCAGCCCGACCTGGAGCTGACCGACGAGGACCGCTTCCTCGAGCTCGGCGTGATCGATTCGACAGGTGTCGTCGAGCTGGTCGGCGAGGTTGAGGAGCGGTACGGGATCACGGTCGAGGATTCCGAGATCACGGAGGACAATTTCGGCTCGCTCGCGGGCCTGGTGCGCTTCGTCTCCAGCAAGCGCGCCGCGATGGTCTAGCCGTGGCCGTGCGCACGCTCGACGACCATCTGCGCGCGTCCGCCGCGCGCACGCCCGAGAAGACGGCGATCGTCGCGGGCGATCGCCGCGTCAGCTACAACGAGCTCGATCGCCTGGCCGACGGCGTCGCCGGCGGCCTGATGGCGTCGGGCGTCGAGCGGGGCGACCGTGTGGGCGTGTTCCTCCCGAACACGGTCGAGGGCGCCGCCGCGATCTACGGCGTCCTGCGCGCGGGTGCGGCCTTCTCGCCGCTCAACCCGACCATGAAGGCCGAGAAGCTCGGCCAGGTGCTGGCCGACGCCGGCGCGGCCGCGATCATCTGCGAGGCCGCGCACCGCGGCGTCGTCGCAGATGCCGCCGCGTTCGTCCCCAGCCTCCGCACGGTCGTCTGCGTGGGCGACGGCCAGGCCGGTGACGTGCCCTTCGAGCAGCTCGCCGCTCACGAGGCACCGCACGCGCTTCGCGCGACCGCGATCGACCTGGCGGCGCTGATCTACACGTCGGGCTCCACGGGCAAGCCGAAGGGCGTCACGCTGACGCATCAGAACATGACGTTCGCCGCCGCCTCGCTCGCGGAGTACCTCGAGATGCGGCAGGACGAGGTCGTGCTGCTGTGCCTGCCGCTCTCGTTCGACTACGGCCTCTACCAGCTGCTGCTGACGGTGCTCGTGGGCGGAACGCTCGTGCTCGAGAAGGGCTTCGCGTTCCCCGGCCGCGTCGTCGGCCTGCTCGAGAGCGAGGGCGTCACGGGCCTGCCGGGCGTGCCGACGCTGTTCGGCGTGCTGCTCGGCCTGCGCGGCCTCGGCGAGCGCGAGCTGCCGGCGCTGCGCTACCTCTCGAACACGGGCGCCGCGCTCTCGGTCACGACGATCGCCGGCCTGCGCGAGACGTTCCCCGCGGCGCGCATCTACTCCATGTACGGCCTCACGGAGTGCAAGCGCGTCTCGTACCTGCCGCCGCACCTGATCGACGTCAAGCCCGCGTCGGTGGGGGTGCCGATCCCCGGCACGGAAGTGTGGGTCGAGGACAGCGAGGGCAACGAGTGCGCGCCCGGCGAGATCGGCGAGCTGATCGTGCGCGGCCCGCACGTCATGCAGGGCTACTGGCACGACGCCGAGGCGACCGCCAAGCGCCTGCGCCCCGGTCGCTGGCACTGGGAACGCGAGCTGATGACCGGCGACCTCTTCAAGCGCGACGCCGAGGGGCACCTGTACTTCGTGGGACGCAAGGACGACATGATCAAGTCGCGCGGCGAGAAGGTCGCCCCGCGCGAGGTCGAGGAAGTCCTGTACGCCGTCCCCGGCGTGCGCGACGCGGCCGTGATCGGCGTGCCGGATGCGCTGCTCGGTTCCGCCATCCACGCCTATGTGTCGGTCTTCGAGGATGCGGAGCTCGACGAGCGCATGCTCAAGCGAGCGTGCGCGGCCAAGCTCGAGGACTACATGGTCCCGCAGCGGATCGAGATCCGCGACGAGCTGCCCCGCTCCACCGCCGGCAAGATCGACAAGCTCGTGCTCAGCGCCGAGGCGCTCGAGCGGCTCGCCGCCGCGACCGCCTGACGCCTCACGTGACGGCGACGGCGCCTGCGCCTGCGCCTGCGCCAGCCGAAGCGCCTGTGAACCCCGCGCGCCGCGCCGAGACGGCATGATCCGCGAATGCCTCCGATCCAGTTCTCGCGCGACACCGATCGCGGCTTCGCCGGCGTCGCGCTGACATTCGCGCGCGTTCCCATGGCGCTGACGCCCGGCGATCTCGCGGGCGCCGATGTCGCCGTGCTCGGCGCGCCCTTCGACCTGGCCGTGACGTACCGACCGGGCACGCGCTTCGGCCCGCGCGCGGTACGCCAGGCCGAGGACGTCGGCGTGGACCGCCGGCCCAGCATCGAGCTCGGCCTCGATCCGTACGCCGAGCTCTCGGTGGTCGACTACGGCGATGCCGCGGCACCGGCGAGCGACGTGCTCGCGGCCCATGCGTCGATCCAGGAGCGGGTCGCGGAGATCCTCTCGGCCGGCGCGCTCCCGGTCGTGATCGGCGGCGACCATTCGAT
>JALYLC010000510.1 GCA_030774435.1 Actinomycetota bacterium | reverse complement strand
CGAGCAGCATCACGGCGACCGCGGTCACCGCGTAGGTCTCGAACAGGTCGGCGGCCATGCCGGCGCAGTCGCCGACGTTGTCGCCCACGTTGTCGGCGATCACGGCCGGGTTGCGCGGGTCGTCCTCAGGGATGCCTGCCTCGATCTTGCCGACGAGGTCGGCGCCGACGTCGGCGGCCTTCGTGTAGATGCCTCCGCCGAGACGGGCGAAAACGGAGATCAGCGAGCCGCCGAAGGCGAGCCCGATCAGATCGTCGACCGCGGACTCGGGCGAGTTGTGGATCCAGCCGGTCAGCACCCAGTAGTAGCCGGCGACGCCGAGAAGACCAAGCCCGACGACGAGCAGACCTGTGACGGAGCCCGCACGGAACGCCACCTTGAGCGCGGGCTTGATTCCCTCGCGCGCCGCCTCCGCGGTGCGGACGTTCGAGCGCACCGCCACGTTCATCCCTATGAATCCCGCCGCCGCGGACAGAATCGCGCCGACCAGGAAGCCGATCGCGGTGCCCCAGCCGAGCTTGTTGTAAAAGCCGAGCAGGAGAAAAGGCACGACCGCCACGACCGCGATCGTCGAGTACTGCTTGCGCAAGTACGCGGCGGCGCCCTCCTGCACGGCGCGGGAGATCTCCCGCATCCGGTCGTTGCCGGTGGGCTGCTTCATCAGCCACCAGGTCAGGTACACCCCGTACACGATGGCGACCGCCGAACAGAGAAGCGCGAACAGTACGGCGTGGTCGTTGAAGAAGTCCATCCGTCCTCCGGAATCGGGTTCCCGCCCGTCACAAAGCGAGCGCCGACGTGGGCCGGCGCGCGGAATTATCTATCAGACCGCAGCCTTCGGCTGCGGTCTACTAATACGGTGGACAAATAGGGATGATTCTGGTAGTCTCTCGGGGTGTCCGGGGATGCGCGTGGGTGGTCGCAGGCGGAGCAGGCGCGGGTGCGTCGGCTGGCGGTCGTGGCGGTAGTTGAGCGGGGCGTGCGACAGGCGGACGCGGCGCGGCTCTATGGCGTGCATGCGAACACGATCTCGAAGTGGGTGCGGGCGTTCCGGGCCGACGGCGTGGGCGCGCTCGCCCAGCGCGCGCGGGGCCGGCGTCCCGGCGAGCAGCTGGCGCTTGCGCCGTGGCAGCAGGCGCAGCTCGTGAGGACGATCCGCGAGAAGAACCCGGACCAGCTGCGGCTGCCGTTCGCGCTCTGGACGCGGGAAGCGGTGCGTGATCTGGTTGAGCGCCGCTTCGGGGTGCGGCTCGCGGTCCGCACCGTCGGTGATTACCTGCGCCGCTGGGGCTTCACGCCGCAGAAGCCGGTGCAGCGCGCCTACGAGCGGAACCCGGCGGCGGTCACACGCTGGCTGGAGCGGGACTATCCGGCGCTGCGCGCCCGCGCCAAGCGGGAGGGCGCGATGATCCTCTGGGGTGACGAGATGGGCCTGCGCTCAGACCACGCCCGCGGCCGCTCCTACAGCCCCCGGGGCGAGACGCCGGTCGTCAGCAAGACGGGCCGCCGCTTCGGCTGCAACGTCATCCAGGCCGTCGGCAACCGCGGCGAGTTGTGGTTCCGGGTCTTCGACGGGCGCTTCAGCCAGGACGTCTTCATCGACTTCCTGCGCCGCCTCCTCAAGACCGCTAACGGCCGCAAGCTGATCCTCGTCGTCGACGGCCACCCCGGCCATCGCGGGAAGAAGGCACGCGCGTTCATCGACGCCCGAGCTGACCTGCTCGAAGTCGTCTCCTTGCCCGGCTACAGCCCCGATCTCAATCCCGCCGAGTACCTCAACAACGACACCAAGCACGGCGTCCTGAAGACCCGGCCAGCGACCCCGGACAGCCTCATCAGCGCCGCCCGCCGGCATCTCCACCGTCGCCAGAAGCAACCCACCGTCGTCAAGAACTTCTTCCGCCACCCCGCCGTCGCCTACGCCGCATGACCATCACCCTGTTTGCCCGCCCCCGTAGTATGTCCCTCCTCGAAGTCTTAGCTTGGGCGCAGGTTCGTAGGAGAATGGAAGGTCTGCGCTCTGGCCTCGAGCGGGAGCGAGCCGGGGTTCGTGATGACCTGTTCCTCCTACAGCTCGGACGCGACAGC
>JALYLC010000509.1 GCA_030774435.1 Actinomycetota bacterium | reverse complement strand
GTGCGGGCACGAACATTCGCCAAAGGGGAACCCCGAGGTGCCGCGAGCATACAAGGGCCATCCACAGGGCCGCCGCGACGTAGGTGATGGTCGTGGAGGCAGCCGCGCCAACATAGCCGTACTGGCTGCTGCCGACCACCGCGAGAAGCCCGTTGGCGCCCGCCATACCGATCGACGTGACCAGCACCTCGCGCTGCCGCTCGAGGCGAGTCAGCAGAACGTGGCGCAGCACCTCGACAACCGACCAGCCAGCGATCCCGGGCACGAGCACGGCCAGGGGTCGCCAGATGTCGGCGTAGGCGCCACCGAAGATGCTGCCTGAGAGAGCAGCGGTGAGGGGTACGCCCACGGCGCCACCGAAAAGCACGAGGGCGGCGCTTCCCGAGGCAGTAGTCGCCGTGCGCCGCGCAAGCACCGTAGGCGGCGCCGTCATGATCGAGCGGTACGTCACCGTCAGCAACGCCCGCGGCACGAGCAGCAGGTTGGCGGCCAGCGCGACCGGGATCGAGTAGATGCCTGCCGCGCTCACCGAGATGACCGCCGAGACGATAAGCACGTCGATGCGCGCGCACAACCGCAACATTCCGTTCGAGAATGCGATTCCGCGCGCGCGCCAGATCCATCCCCACACGACTCTCGACTCGGTGGTTGACACGGCGTGCCGGCGGACGGCGAACCAGAACTGGAGGGCCGCCGTCGTGGCAACTCCGGCAAGCCAGGCAGTGATCAACGATTCGACGGTGGCGTGGCCGAAGACGGCGACTCCGGCCGAGGCGACCAGCGGCAGCGTCGCCAGCCCGATCTCGCCGAGGCCGACGGCGGTGATCCGCCCGGTGGCCTGCGCGAGGCTAATCTCGCAACTCACGAAGATCACTACACCGGTCGCGATCGCCGTCAGCACCTGCGCCGAGACGGGTGCCGGGAAGCCGGCGCCGAAAACGTTGACGATCATCGCCGCGGCCGCAAGCACGAGCGCCGACAAAGCTCCCAGTGCCATCATCCCGCCACGCACCTCGGACTCCGTGCGACGGTCGTGAATCAGGTCCGCCAGCATCACCGGCGTTGGCGCATTGAGTACCCCAACACCGATCCCGGCTGCGGTCGTCAACACGACGTAGGCGCCTCGGCCGTGCGTGTCGAGCACGCGTGCAGTCAACACGGCAAGCGCGAATGCGGCGGCGCCGCTCGTTAGCCGCGCCGCGAGATTGAGAGCGCTGGCTCGCACAGCACGGCGGCGGGAGCCGTTGGCGGAGCTAGCTCCCTCAGGCGAAGGTGGCGCGCTCTCGTGCGCCACCATTAAAGGAAAGCCAGAAGAACACCGGCGAGACTGGATGATGCGCACTGGGCGGCGGCCGCCGCCCGAGCAGCACCACGCGCGACCAGTCGCGAACCGCGCGTGTCGCCTCGGATCTGAGAGGCGATCTCAAGGCTTGGCATCTGCCCATTCGGCGTGAGCAGATGTCGACGCAGCAACAACGACTGCGCCCGAGGTGCACACGAAGACTTCTGCACGTCGCACTGAGGAGCAAGCGGGCGCGCCATGCAGGTGGCGCGCCCGCCGAGTAGATCGAGCGGGAGCATGAGCATTCGCTTCCCTCCTGTTGCTTTTTGACGTCTGAGACCAGCGCGGGCGTAGCCCGTGTCTTGGTCAGATCAGACGCGCAAGCGACAGAGCGCGGCGAGGCGCAGCGAGGTAGGAACAGCCTCGCCGGTTCGTGAAGGATCATCGGCGGTTTCGAGTGACCGCCTGGCCGTACCTTCTACGCGGGCCGGGCCCTCGACCAGGGGAAGCAGCACCAAGGCAGCCGCAATTGCGCAGCCGAGGCCGGCCACGCCGCAGAGGTCGCCGGGTTCGTGATGCTCGGCAGCGTGGAGGCCTACAAAGGCCCCCATTAGGACGCATAGAAGCGCCACTACGAGGAACAGCCGGCGGCGCGACAGCATCATCCGCGTCGACACCATCACCACATGAACCTAGCAGAAGGCACGCCCCTTATTCGCCGAGCGTTGCACCGCGATACGGCACGCGACTCACCCGCTGATGCGAACGGCACCGACGTAGCCGCCGTAGCTCGAGAGGCTCGAGATCTTGACGACGTCGCCTGTGTGCGGTGCGTGGACGAACTGGTCGTTGCCGATGTAGATGCCCATGTGGCCGAGGCCGTGGAAGAACACGAGGTCGCCGGGCGCGAGGTCGGTCTGCGAGGAGACGCGGGTGCCCGATAACCAGAGCGCACCGGTGTAGTGGGGCAGGCCGGATCGCCCGGCTTGGGCGAACGCCCAGGTGACGAGCCCTGAGCAGTCGAACCCCCCGGGCGCGGAGCCGCCCCACACGTATGGCGTGCCGAGCTGGCCGACTGCGATATTGACGGCGGACGTACCAAGGGACGAGGGCGCGGGAATGATCACGGGCGCGCTCGGACTGGACGCGTTCGCGTCGGTGGAGGTGCTTGCGGCGACGCCGCCGATGTCATTTGTGGCGGCCGGTTGCGCCTCGGAGGCGGCTTGCAGCAGGCGCGCGCGTTCGGCCGCGCGACGCGACGCCGCGATCTCGGCCCGGCGACGCTCCTCGATCAGTCGCCGCACCTCTGAGCGCAGTCCGCGGTAGCGCTGCTTTGCGGCGCTCACCGACGCCTGGATCTGGCCCTTCAACGTGCGGAGCTCGGCCACGGTCTCGCGGCGCGCGTTGCGCTCTCGGTTCAGCGAGCGCTGTCTCTTGTCGACCTCCGTCCGGTAAGCCCGGATCGCAGCGAGCTCGTCAGCGCTATTGCTATTGGCTCGGTCGAGCAACGCGAACTGTTCGAGAACCTGCCCGAAGTTGCGTGCCTCCAGCGCGGCTTGCAGCGGGTCCGGCATCGGGTGCTTGTACGCGCTGATCAGCGATACGCTGAGAGCGTGCCGGGCGGCGCGCAGATTCCGCCGCGCGCTCGCGAGCCGCACCTCGTTGTCGTCGATTCGCCGCATCGTCTCCGCCAACCGCACCCGCGCGCCGTCGTAACGCTCGATCACGACCTCCAAGCGCTGCCCGTCGGCCTGGATCTGTGCCAAGACCCGCCTGGCTTCGGCGCGCGAATCCGCAATGCGGTCAGCGCGCGCAGCCGACGGCGTGCTCACGCCGACAACTCCCAAGACGCATGCCATGACGACGACGTGTCGGATTGTCCAGCGAGCGCGCTCGTGCGAGCTTGCATCACGGGTGGCGCGTATGCCACGACGTTCGAACCGGTGCATCGGCTTCCCTTCAGCAGCTTTGACGTCTGACGAGCAGGCACGGGACCAAGGCCCCGACCGGCTTGTTCGAGTCAGACGCGCAAGCGACAGAGCGCGGCGAGACCGGGCGCTGAGGGAAGAACCACGCCGTTGCGTGAGGGACCGTCGCAACTCGCGAACGAGCGCATCTCGGCGCGGGGCCGCCGAGCGAGCCCGGCGATCCGCGGCGAAAGAGCGATCGCGGCTGCGATCGCGCACCCGAGCCCCGCCAGGCCGCAGACATTCGCGGAGTCCTCGTGGCCGCCGGCGTGGAGGCCCGCGAAGGCGCCCACCAGCAGGCACAAGAGCGCAACCACGAGGAACAACCGGCGGCGCGACAGCATCGTTCGCGTCGACAGGATCACCTCGTGAACCTAGCACACACCCTCGCGAGCCAGCGCGGGATCCGATGCGAGTCGAGCTGGCAATCGGTGCGATTCGCGCTCTCGCTAAAGTGCTGCTCTATGCAGCCTTTTCGCCTCTGTCAGCGGATGCGCCCGGTAGGAATCGAACCTACGACCTTGCGCTCCGGAGAAACAAGGCTTTGCCTTAGGCATCAGGCTTTGCTGTCGATGTGGGATAGGAATAGGGGGTAGACTTAGGGTCTAAGGTCGGCCTTGCCTCCCGGAATCGAAACCCGCCACCAACGATCATGCGAAAGCCGCGCCGGCGGGCGGTGTCGCTGTGCGCCGCAGTATCGCGCACAGGTCTACCTCGGAGTCGGCGAAGACGGCCGCCAGGTCGTCGAGAGGAAGACGTTCCCGACGCAGGCCGCTGCTCGATCATGGAAGGTAAGCCGCGAGCACGCGAAGCTCACGCGACCGAAGCCGTCTCATCTTCATCGTGCGCCGCGCATTACGATCGGCGAAGCGGCCCATGACTTGATCAGCGGAATGGAACGCGGTGTGGTCCGCAACCGGTCCGGCGAGCACTACAAGCTCAACGTCGCCCAGCAGTACCGCGACCTCCTCGCAAACCACCTCCTCCCCCGCCTCGGTCCGCGCGAACTCGCAAGTATCACGAGACGCGACATGCAACGACTCGTTGAGGAGCTCTCGGCGAGCGGACTCTCCGCCTCGTCGGTGCGAAACGCGATCAAGCCCCTCGGCGTGATCTTCCGGCGCGCTGTCCGCGACGAGACAATCTCCGCCAACCCGTGCCTCGACCTCGAACTCCCCCGCGGCACAGGCAAGCGCAAACGAATCGCCTCGCCCGGAGAAGTACGCGACCTGCTCGCCGCTTTGCGACCCGATGACCGCGCGCTCTGGGCAACGGCGTTCTACGCCGGTTTGCGACTCGGCGAGATCGCCGCGCTGCGCTGGAGCGACATCGACAGCCAGACGCGCGCGATCAGCGTCGAGCGTGGCTACGACTTCCGCAACCATCAGATAATCGAAACCAAGAGCCGCCGCGCCCGCCGCGTGCCGATAGCCGACGACTACCACGCCATCCTTGAAGCGCACCGCGAGATAACGAAGCGGTCGCGTGGGCTGGTGTTCGGCGTCGGCCCTGAAAGGCCCTTCACCCATACTGCGGTTCGCCGCCGCGCCAACACCGCATGGAAGAACGCGGGTCTCGACCCGATCCTCCTGCACGAAGCCCGGCATACCTTCGCAAGCACCATGATCGCCGCTGGTATCGACGCGAAATCCATCAGCGTCTTCATGGGGCACGCCGACATCCAAACGACCTTCGACATCTACGGCCACCTCATGCCCGGCGGCGAGGAAGAGGCGGTGCGGCGTCTAAACGCATACCTCACCCGCTGAGGCCCGAGGGATCAATCGAACGTAACGGGCCGGTCGGCTCTCTTGCCACGAGCTTCCAAGTGGCCGATGCGGCTGTACGCACTCTCGATCCATCCGGACAGGCGGTCGATGCCGGCTGTCTGGCGTTCAACCACGCATCGCCTTCGATCGAAGAGGCGCGCCCAGCTGCTCGGCGACCTCAGAGGCATCAGATCGGCGAGTCTCGGGCATTCAGCGTCTCGGGCATTCAGAGTCTCAGGCATTCACTCAGGCGTTCGTCTCAGGCATTCACTCAGGCGTTCGTATTAGACACGCGCGCGCGAGAACAGCTCGAGACGCCGATAACCGGCTCCCGAAATCAAGGCGCCACCGTCCATCACCTCTTCACGGATTAGAACGGGCACGCGCCAGAGAGCTTAGTGGTCTGCCTCGCAAGTTCGCGCACGTAAGTGGTGTGTGGACACGCTTGCTCCTCCGCGGAAAGCAGGCGCGAGTTCGGCGGCGGCGCGGACGACTGCGTTTCGTCCGCAGCGGGCGTGAGTCAGGGGGTCGCGGTGATACCCGCTCCTCGCGCATTGCAGCAGCGGTCAGGTGCAACGCACGGTTGCCCAAGTGAACGATGAGGGTGGGAGCCAGCCGTCGAGCTGGCCGAGGTCGGCGATCTCAGACCAGGCTGACGCGGTCATGCCTGCGGATCGCGCCTGTCGCTTCGGCGACGGCGTAGACGCCAGCGCAGGGGTAGAGCGCACCCGCGACGTCGATCCTGTTGTGCTGGGCGAGGGCCTTGAGGATCCGGGAGTCCTTCGGAAGGTCCTCCTGTGCGAGGCTCGGCATGACGCAGCGAGGGTCTGGCAAGGCCACGCCGATCTGCACGTCGTCGCCGATCGCGAGCGTGCGACCTATCCACTCGTTCTCGACGAACCCACGCGCGGGGGTATCGACAATCACGTTCATGCGGAACCGGCGGGCGTCGAAGCGGCTCTGTGGCTCGAGTTCGCCCAGTTCGTCCAGGCTTGACGTCGTGAGGACGCTGAGCGGGAAGAGGTCGAAGAAAGAGCCTTCGGGGACAGCGGACGGGAGCCCCCGCTCGTTGAAGAACGCCGCACCGAGCCGCGCTTCAACGACCTCGTCGCGGTGTCCCTCAGGATCGTAGTTCTCCTCGTCAGGGTGATACTGGTCGATGGTGTAGCCGTTCTGTGCGGCGTGCGCCAGCTCCACGTCGCGGCCGAAGAAGCGCGACAGGACGGCGTCGACATCGGGCGCGTCGCTCAGCACCACGTTGCCGTCCGCGAGTTCGATCCGCACGGCTGGAAGCTGGTCGTCTGGGCGCGGCGCGGCGACGAATGCGGCCCGGCACGCGAGCAGGCTGGGCCACAGCTTCGGGTGCTTCGCGCTCGCGACCTTGCCGGTTTCCCTGTCTCGGAGCGCGTAAGCGCGGTCGCCGACAACCCCGCCCTCACTCAAGTCGACCGCGTCGAGCTCCTCGCCCAGCATCGACTTGACGGG
>JALYLC010000508.1 GCA_030774435.1 Actinomycetota bacterium | reverse complement strand
GGCCCGCACCGTGCGGGCCAGACCCCAAGCGTGCAGCGTTGCGGGTCAGACCCCAGTGTTGCCCGGCGTCGACGAGCTCGCGCCGTAGGCTCTACGTTGCGGTCGTCTGAGGCTCCTGCATCGCCTTGTCGCGGCGGAAGAACGGGACGTCCAGCGGTGCGAGCGGCGTGTTGCCGAGGATGAGGTCGGCGGACTTTTCGGCGACCATCATCACGGGCGCGTAGATGTTGCCGTTCGTCACGTACGGGAACACCGAAGCGTCCACGACGCGCAGGCCGTCGAGCCCGTGCACGCGCATGCTCTCCGGATCGACGACCGCATCCGCGCCGGTGCCCATCTTGCAGGTGCAGGAAGGGTGCAGCGCGGTTTCGGCGTCCTTCCGGACCCACTCGAGGATCTCCTCCGGCGTCGACACGCTGGGCCCGGGGGAGACCTCGCCGCCGTTGTAGGGCTCGAACGCCGGCTGAGTGAGGATCTTGCGCGCCACGCCGATCGCCTCGACCCACTCGCGCTTGTCCTGCTCGGTCGAGAGGTAGTTGAAGCGCAGCGCGGGCTTCGCGAATGGGTCGCGCGACTTGATGTGCACCGATCCGCGCGCGTCGGAATACATCGGCCCGATGTGCACCTGGTAGCCGTGGCCGCCCGCCGGCGAGGAGCCGTCGTAGCGCACGGCGACCGGCAGGAAGTGAAACATCAGGTTCGGGTAGATCACGTCGTCGTTGGAGCGCGCGAAGCCGCCGCCCTCGAAGTGGTTCGTGGCGCCCGGCCCGCTGCGGAAGAGCAGCCACTTCAGGAACACGCTCGGGCGGTTGCGATAGAGCATCGCGGGCGCGACCGAGACCGGCTGCTTGCATGAATACTGGACGTAGACCTCGAGGTGGTCCTGCAAGTTCTCGCCGACACCGGGCAGGTCGTGCGCCACGTCGATGCCGAGCCCCCCGAGCGCCTTGGCGTCGCCGACGCCCGAGAGCTCGAGCACCTGCGGCGTATTGATCGAACCGCCGCAGAGGATGACGTCGGCCGCGCGCGCCTGCTTGAGCGGGCCCTTGCCGGCGCGGTACTCGACGCCGACGGCGCGCGTGCCCTCGAACAGCACGCGCGTGACCTGCGCGCGCGTCTGCAGTTCGAGGTTCGGGCGCTTGAGCACGGGGTGCAGGTAGGCCCTCGCCGCGCTCAGCCGCCGGCCGCGCCGGATGTTGCGGTCGAAGGGGGCGAAGCCCTCCTGGCGGTAGCCGTTGACGTCGGAGGTGAGCGTGTACCCGGCCTGCTGGGCCGCCTCGAAGAATGCCTTGAAGAGCGGGTTCGTGGCGGGCCCGCGCTCGAGCTGCAGCGGCCCGTCGCCGCCGCGATACTCGTCGGCGCCGGCCAGGCACGTCTCCATCTTCTTGAAGTACGGCAGGCAGTGCGCGTAGTTCCACGACTCCATGCCGGGGTCGTGGGCCCAGCGCTCGATGTCGAGCGGGTTGCCGCGCTGGAAGATCATCCCGTTGATCGAGCTCGAGCCGCCGAGCACCTTGCCGCGCGCGTGGTAGACCTTGCGGCCGTTCATGTGCGGCTCGGGCTCGGACTCGTACTTCCAGTCGTAGAAGCGGCTGCCGATCGGCCAGGTCAGCGCGGCCGGCATGTGGATGAAGATGTCCCATTTCGAGTCCATCCGGCCCGCCTCGAGGACGAGCACTCGGTTCGACGCATCGGCACTCAGCCGGTTGGCGAGCGCACACCCGGCCGATCCGCCCCCGACGATGATGAAGTCGTACGTCGCGTCTGCCATGGTCCCCTCCGGTTTCAGAGTGAGCCAGCCTAGAGCATTGGCGGGGCGAGGCGAAGCTCGATGCGCTCGCCGGCCAGCGAGAGGCCGTCGAGGTCGCAGTCGAAGAACGCGGCGCTGCCGGCGGCTGCCACCTCGGCAGGCGTGCCTTCGACGCGGACGCCCTCCCACTTGGCGACGCCGCCGACGATCTCGGGCGGCCCGGCGAGCGGCAAGGGTCCGCCCCGGACGGGCAGAGAGCGCGGTTCGCGGCGCGCCGGTTGCGGGATCGACGGCACGGGCTCAGCCCTCCGGCACCGGAGTGGCGGAGGCGGGTCGGTGCACGATCGGGGTCTGATCCCAATCGTGCACCGTGCGCACTTCAGCCCGCGCCGTTGCCGCCGGCCTCGGCCAGCAGGCGCTCGGCCAGCTCCTTCTTCTGCTCGGGCGTGAACTTCTTGAGCTCGTTGTCGACTGCGCGCTGGTTGATGACCTGGTTCCAGTAGTCGAGCGAGTCGATGCCGAGCAGGGCCGTCTTGCCGACGAATTGCCGCAGCACCTCGTTGGTCGGGCCCATGACCCAGCCGGCCTTGCCGTCGCGCAGGTAGCGCTCGAGCTGCAGCGGCTGCTTCTTGTAGCCGGTGCCGCCGCAGCAGTGCAGCATCTTGTCGACCACGTGGGCGACGTTCTTGGCTGCCTCGAACTTGATCTGCCACTGCCAGTGCAGGTAGTTGCCGCGCGCGAGCTCGCCCACGGCGGGATTCTTCTGCGCGCCCTCGGTGACGTTGTCGCAGGCCTGCGCGACCGAGAGGCACATCAGGCGCCGGGCGTTCGTGTCCATGATCGCCTCACCGACGGCGTCCTGGATCGTCGGGTAGTCGGCCACGCGCAGGCCGACGTCCTTGTGCGTCTTGCGCGTCGTGTGGCGCACGGCGATGTCGATCGCGCCGAGCGCGATGCCGTTCCAGACGCCCGAGGAGCCGATCAGGAAGTACGGGTCGACGGCCTCGTCGTTGGAGTTGGCGCCGTCGCCGACCGGCCCGACGAGCTGATCGTCCGGGACGAAGCCCCAGTCGCACAGCAGCGTGCCGGACTGGTTGCCACGCAGGCCCATCGCGTCCCAGGCCTGCGGCTCGGCGACGATCTGGTCCTTGTCGATCACGAACACCGAGAGGTTGGAGTAGTCGCCGTTGTAGTCGGGCGAGGTGGTCTGGCAGACGTAGAAGTCGGCGAAGCCGGCCGACGTCGTCCAGGACGCCTTCTTGAGCACCTCGTAGCCGCCGTCGACCTTGCGCGCACCGGAGGCGATCGGGTACCAGAAGTGCGAGCCCGTCTCGGGATCCGAGTACGAGAGCGTGCCGATGAAGCCGTCCTTGACCTTCTTCAGGTACTTGTCGATCAGATACGGCGTCGCGCGCAGCTTGAGCGCCTCGACGGCGCCGATGTGCATGACGTAGCACATGGCGCAGGAGGCGTCGCCGTAGCGGGCCAGCGTCTCGGTCACGACGTTGTACATGACGTGGTTCTGCCCGAGGCCGCCCCATTCCTTCGGCAGCAGCAGGCCGAGGAAGCCGTCGGCCGCGAGCGCCTCGAGCGAGATGCGGGGGAACGTGAGATTGGCGTCGTTCTCGGCTGCGAGCGGCCGGATCTTCTCCTCGCAGATCTCGATCAGGCGCTCGCGCAGGGCCTTCTGCTCGTCGGTCAGGCACCAGTCGGGCTCGAAGAGCTCACGATCCAGGCCGTTCATGTGCGACTCGGTCACTGCTGCCATGTGGTTCGCCCTCGCCTCCTCGCGCTGCGATGTCGGAAATCAGTCATTCAGGTGTGCTGGCCGGGAGGATAGACCTCCTCGAGCCGTTGGAGCTTGAGCGCCACCTCCAGCACGAGCCAGTCGGCCTCGCGCGCGTCGAGGCCGGTGAGCTCCTCGATGCGCCGCAGCCGCTGGCGCAGCGTGTTGGGGTGGACGTAGAGCGCCTGCGCGGTGGCGCCCACGTGGCCGCGCTGCCGCAGGAACTCCTCGAGCGTTTGCAGGAGCTGCGCGTTGCGCCGCCGGTCGTGCTCGGCGAGCACGCGTAGCGCGTCGGCGTGCCGGTCGCGCACCGGATCGCCGGGCGGCACCCGCAGCAGGTACTTGTAGACGCCGAGCTGGTCGTAGCGGAGGTGCCGCTCGCGCGGGCGCAGGACGGGGAGCGCCCTGGCGGCCTGCTGCGCCTCGTTGAACCCGGCCGCGCACGCGTCCGGGCCGCTGCAGACATTGGAGATGCCGACCGCGAGCGAATCGGGCACCGCCGCCGCGATGGCCTCGATGCGCTCGAGCACGGACTCGCCCGCCAGCGCGGGCGCAAGCAGGCGCACCACGCCCTCGGAGCGATCGACGAGCGCGCCCGGGATGTCGCGCAGCGCGGCCGCCTCGAACGCCTCTGCCGCCGGCAGGAAGGCCGCGCTCGCC
>JALYLC010000507.1 GCA_030774435.1 Actinomycetota bacterium | reverse complement strand
GGCCCCGCCAGCGCTGGAGGCCCAGCGCCAGCGTGACGCCCAGCGGCGTAGCGATCACGACGGAGATCACGGCCAGCACGAGCGTGTGCTTGAGCGCCGACTGCAGGTTGGGGTCGTGCAGCACGCTCAGGTTGGGGTCGGTCCAGAACCAGCGGAACGAGAAGCCCTGCCAGGTAGTGCGCGAGCGCCCGTCGTTGAACGCGAACAGGATCGCGATCACGACCGGCACGACCGACCAGAGGATGTAGAGCCCGGCCACCAGCGGCAGGAAGCGCGGCCTGCCCCAGGGATTGCGCAGCCAGCTGACCATCAGCGCGCCCGCTCGAGGTCAGCGCGCCGGGTGGTGCGCAAGTAGTAGAACATCAGCACCAGCAGCACGAGCGCGAGCAGCATCGTCAGCACGGCGCCGACGGTCTTCTGCGAGCCCTGCCGCGCGAACTCGTCGATCTGGTTGCCGATCATATTCGTGCGCGGGGAGGCCGAGATCAGATCCTGCGTGTAGTAATCGCCGAACATCGGCAGCGCGATCAGCACGGTGCCGGCGAGGATCCCGGGCACCGAGAGCGGAAGGGTGACTCGCCGGAACGCGGCGAACGGGCTCGCCCCGAGATCGCGCGCGGCCTCGATGTGCCGCTGGTCGATGCGATCGAGGGCCGCGTAGAGCGGCAGGATCAGGTACGGGATGTAGCCGTAGACGAGCGCGATCACGACCGATGAGGACTGGCCGTTGAGCCAGCCCCCGTCCTGATTCAGGAGGCCGAGCTTCTCGAACAGCGCCTCGATCCCGAAGTCGTGCAGGAAGCTCGTTCCCCAGCCGCCCGGCGAGAGCAGGTTGATCCAGGCCAGCATGCGCATCAGGTAGTTGATCCAGAACGGCAGCACGAGCAGCAGCAGCACCAGGCCGCGCCAGCGGCCGGCGTGGCGCGCCGCGTAGTAGGCCACCGGGTAGCCGATCAGGAGCGAGAGGCCCATCGCCACCGCGACGAAGGCGACCGTGCGCAGGAAGACCTTGAGGAACGGCCCGTTGTGCCAGATGTTGCGCAGCGTCTCGAGCAGGTAGCCGACGTTCCAGTCGAGCGGGTTCCAGTACGGGATGGGCTGGTTGAGCGTGTTCTGGTTGCCGAGCGCGACGCTCAGCACCGCGTACATCGCGACGAGGAAGAAGACCGAGAGCCACACGACGCCGGGGACGGCGAGCACGCGCCAGATCCAGCGACTCTCCACTCAGCCGGCCTTGAACTTCGACCAGGCGTTCTGCCAGCGCGTAGTGCCGGCGACGCTCAGCGCGAGCAGCTCCTGGTTGTTCGCAAACTGGTCGGGCCGCAGAACCGCCGCGGAGAGCGACTTCGGGATCAGCCCCTGTTTGATCAGCGACTCGCCATCGATCGTGTTCTGCGGCGGCGAGTAGCCGTTGAACTGCACGAAGTTGTCGTATGCGTTCTTCTTGTCCAGCATGAAGTTGAGGAAGGCGTGGGCCAGGACGGGCTTCTTGGACCTGCGCAGGATCCAGAGCATGTCGTTCTGCACGACGCCGTTCTGGTCGGGCCCCCAGAACGAGAGCACCTCGGGCTTCGTGTTCTTCGGCAGGTAGTAGAGGGCCGCGCTGAGCAAGTCGCCGGACCACGAGTGGTGCAGCCAGGTCTTGGCCTCGGGGAGCGTCTGGTAGTCCGTGATCGTGACCTTGATGTTGCAGATGCTCGTGAGCTGCGCCAGGTCGTTGCCGGCCTTCGCGATGATCGCCGCATCGTCGGTGTTGAGGTCGGGGACCGTGCCGGCGTGCATCGCGTCGCGCTGCATGGGCATGGCCAATGCGTCGCGCTCGTCATCCAGGAGCCCGACCTTGCCGGTGTAGGGCTTCGACTCCCAGAAGATGTCCCAGGGCACCTTCATGCTGCCGATGTCCTTGCCGATCTTGTCGTTGCGCCAGCCGATGCCGTCCATCCAGACGACGTACGGGACGGTGTAGCGGGCCCCGCGGTCGTAGAACGGGTTCTGCAGCGCCGGCCAGACGTTCTTGGCCAGGTTGGGCAGGTAGGCGTGATTGAGCGGCTTCATCAGCTGTTGCGCGATGAAGCTGACCATCTGGTTGGCGCTCAGGCCGATCACCACGTCGAAGTCGACCGCGCCGGCCGCGAGCTTCGCGGCAGCCTCGTCGGAGGAGTTGTAGGTCGCGATCTTGACCGAGCAGTTGAATTGCTTCTCGAAGCGCTTGACGAGGCCCGGCCAGATGTAGTCGGCGTAGTTGTAGAGGTTGAGCGTGCCGCCCTCGGGCTCGAGGCCGTCCTTGATGGGCGGGTTGTCGTCGGTGATCGCCCAGGTGACGCTGTTGTCGGTGCGCGGCAGCGGCAGCCCGTTGGGCCCGGTCGGCTTCGGGACGACGAACTTCTGCACCGCGGGGTTGCCCCCGCCCGCGCCCGAGCCGACCGCCGTCGTCGTATTGGCACAGCCCGCCGCAACGCCGGCGACGCCCACCGCGGCGCCGGCGCCGACCGCGCCGCGCACCAGGTTGCGCCGGGTGAGCCGGTGTTCGTGGGGATGCATTCAGTGCCGAGCGGGGGGATCGCCGCGCCGCCCTTCGCCGCGACTGATGCGGGAGTCAATCGCAAAGCGACGGTGCGCGTCAAGGTGGCCTGTTGCGGTGGAGGAGACCCGCCGTGCATGATCCGCAGAGATGCAGATCACGAACGTCGAGACGATCATCCTGCGGCTGCCCGAGGTCGAGTTACGCGCCGACGGGACGCAGGATGCGTTCATCGTCCGTCTCGACACCGACGCGGGCATCAGCGGCTATGGGGAGGCCGACACGTCCCCCTCCGTGGCAGCCGCCTTCATCGACATGCCCGCATCGCACTCGATGCTCGTGGGAATGCGCGACACGCTGATCGGCCGCGACCCATTCGACATCGAGCCGATCTGGCTCGACCTCTACGAGACGACTGCGCACGCGGGCACGCGAGCGGCCGCCATCCACACGATCTCGGCCATCGACATCGCGCTGCACGACCTCGTCGGGCGTGCGCTCGGGCAGCCGGTTCACCGCTTGCTCGGCGGTTGCTTCCGCGATCGCGTGCGCGTCTACGCAAGCGCGCTCATGCCCGAGACCCCCGACGAGGTGCGCCGGCACGTCACGACGCAGGTCGACCGGGGACACCGCGCGCTCAAGCTCGGCTGGGGGCCTCTGGGTCATGACGCCCGGCGCGACGTCGAGCTGGTCGACGCGGCCCGCGCCGCGGCGGGCCCGGACGTCGACGTCATGATCGACATCGGGCGGCGCTGGCAGTTCAAGCACGCACTGGAGATGTCGCGCCGCCTGGCGGAGTACGACCTCTACTGGCTCGAGGAGCCCCTCTCGGTCGAGGACATCGACGGCTATCGGCGGCTCTGCGAGCAGAGCCCGCTCAAGATCGCGGCGGCCGAGCACGAGGCGACCATCTGGTCGTTCCGCGACTGGATGGTGCGCGGCGGGCTCGACATCGTGCAGCCCGACCTCGCGCGCTGCGGCGGCTTCAGCCAGGGCAGACGCATCGCGCAGGCAGCATTCGAGCTGGGCCGCGAGTGCGTCCCCCACGCGTTCTCCACCGGCATCCTGATCGCCGCGTCGCTGCAGATGGTCGCGGCCATGCCGCGCGGCACCTACTGCGAGTACACCGTCGCCGAATCCCACGACGCACTCGACCTGCTGGCGTCCGGCTTCGAGTTCGCCGACGGGCACGTGCAGGTTCCGATGGGGCCGGGGCTCGGCATCGAGATCGACCAGGAGAAACTCGCGCGCCACCGCGTGGCGTAGCTCTCAGAACAGCGCCCAGCGCGCGGCCGCTGCACCCGAGAGCAGCGCCCCCTCGATCCAGCCCGCCTCGTCCGCTGCCACGTCCGAGGTTGCGAATGCGACCTTGCCGTACGGCGGGAAGCGCTCGGCGGTGAGCAGGTGGGCGCATCCGACCGTGGCCGTCGCCCACGTACCGCGCGCAAACGGATCCGCGATCCAGTCGTGATGGTCGGATGCGACCAGCTCGGCGTCCGGGAAGAACGCCCGCAGCGCGCGCTCGACGTCGTCGTGTGCGCCGGGATCGAATCCGGGATCCTCGTAGCCGAAACCGATCAGCAGGACATCGCCGTCCTCGAGAGTGCGATCGCCGTAGAGCCAGTACAGCCCCTCACCCGCCCCGGCGGCGAGCACGCCGGCCGGGACGCCGCGCGCGCGCAGCCAGAC
>JALYLC010000506.1 GCA_030774435.1 Actinomycetota bacterium | reverse complement strand
GGCACCCACCGGCTCCGTGCCGTCCGCGCCGGGCGCACCCGCCGCCGGCGACGAGACGATCGAGCCGATGTCGAACATCCGCAAGGTCATCGCGCGCAACCTGCGCGCCTCGGTCGACAACGCGGTGCACGTCTCGACGTTCTTCGAGGTCGACATGACGCGCTGCTGGCAGGTGCGCGCCGCCGTCAACAAGGAGCTCGCCGCGAACTACGGCGTGAAGGCCTCGTTCCTGCCGTTCATCATGCGCGCCACGGTCGAGGCGATCCAGCACTGGCCGTGGGTCAACGCCGAGTTGCGCGGCACCGACATCATCGTCAAGCGCCACGTCAACCTCGGCGTCGCGGTGTCGATCAACGACGGCAAGGACCTCGTCGTGCCCGTCATCCACAACGCCGAGGAGCTCAACCTGCTGGGCCTGACGCGCGCGCTGACCGACCTCGCGGAGCGCGGCCGCACGAAACAGCTCACCGCCGACGAGATGGCGGGCGGCACGTTCACGCTCACCAATCCCGGTGGCTTCGGAACGCTGCTCGGCACGCCGATCATCCCCCCGCCCCAGGTCGCGATCATGGGCGTGAACGCGATCGTCAAGCGCCCCGTGGTGGTCACCGATGCGCTCGGCAGCGACTCGATCGCGATCCGCCAGATCATGCTGCTGGCGCTGAGCTATGACCACCGCCTGGTCGACGGCGCCTACGCCGCGCAGTTCCTCGCGCTCGTCAAGCGCCACCTCGAGACCTGGGACGCAGCCGAGTACGGCGTCTGACGCACGATTCGGGCGAGGTTTATGCAGGCCGCGTTGCCATGCGCTCGAAGAACTCGTTCGCCTCGGATGCGGGCGGCGGATGCGCCAGCCCTTCGGCGAATTCCTCGGCGTCGGGGATGCCGCTCTCGCGTATGCGGGCGCAGGTCACCGTCACGTCGTAGCTCGTGCGGCGCAGCTCGACGCCGGGTCCGAGCAGCGCCCAGAACGCGGCCGCGTCGCCTTCGTACGGCATGCCCACGCTGCCGGCGTTGACGAGCCGCCGGCCCGCGATCTCCCGGTCGAACTGGACGTGCGTGTGACCGAGCGCGACCGTGCGCTGCGCAACGTCGGCGAGCATCGGGAGTATGCGCGCCTCGGGTGAGAGCGGGGTCACGATCTCCTCGTCGCTGCGCGGCGAGGCGTGACAGAACAGCACGTCGCCGAGACCGTCGACGTCGACCGAGGCGAGCGGCGGCAGAGCGCCCATCCAGTCGAGCCGCTCCTGGTCGAGAACGCCCGCGGCCCAGTGCGTGCGAGACGACCAGACGTCGTCGGGATCGATCCGCGCGGTGCCCGCGTCGAGGTGCAGCCGAGCCTCGACCAGCTCGCGCTCGCCGTTGCCGCGAATCACCACGGCACGGCCGCCGAGCGCGCGCACGGCGTCGACGGTCTCGCGGGGGAACGGACCGCCCGCCACGTCGCCGCCGACGACGATCAGATCGACCTCGAGCCCGTCGACCTCCGCCAGCACGGCGGCCAGCGCAGCGTCGTTGCCATGGATGTCGTAGAGCGCAGCGACCCGCACGCTTGGGCAGCCTACTTGCCTTACGGGCGCCGGCAGCCTATCGTTAGGCCCCTAATGGTCTCCCTCCAGGAGCAGCTGCTGCCAGAAGAGGTCGACGTGCTGGCGCGGACGGCCGGGCGCGAGCTCGACGTCTCGGCGATGGTCGTCGTGCAGGACGTCTTCCGCGCCGCCGCCGCGCTACGCTCGCGGCTCGAGGTCGCACTGCAGGCCGACGGCCTGACCTGGTCGGGCTTCACGATGCTCTTCTGCCTGTGGGTGTGGGGGCCGCAGGAGACGCGCGACCTCGCACTGCGCATGGGTGTCTCGCGACCGACCGTCTCAGGTGTCACCGACACGCTCGAGCGCCGCGGACTGGTCGAGCGGCGCGGGCACGCGGAGGATGGCCGCCTGCGCACCGTGGCCTTGACCGCGGTCGGCGAGCGCACGTTCGAGGAGCTCTTTCCGCGCTTCAACGCCGAGGAATCGCTGGCCTGCGCCGGCCTCGGCAGTGAGCTCCGCGCCCAGCTCGCGGGACTCCTGCGCATGCTCGTGACAACACTCCGAGAGGGGACGTGAGATGGCCGTTGACGTGACTGCGGCGCCGACGGGCGCGCGTACCGGCGCGCAGTACCTCGCCGGCCTGCGCGACGACGGGCGCGAGGTCTGGATGGGCGCGGAGCGGATCGACGACGTCGCCGGCCACCCGCTGCTGGGAGGTGCCGCCCGCGGGCTCGCGGGCTGGTTCGACTGGTGCAACGCGCACGCCGAGACGTGCCTGTACACCTCGCCGACGACCGGCCTGCCCGTCAACGTCTCCTTCCTGCAGCCGCTCTCGCGCGAGGATCTCGAGCGCCGCCGCGTCGGCCTGCGCCGCATGGCGGAATACCACGGTGGCGTGATGGGGCGCGCGCCCGACTACCTCAACGTGACGTTCGCCCTGTTCGCCGCACGCTCCGAGGTCTGGGCTCGCCGCGGCAACGAGCGAGGAGCCGAGAATCTCGTCCGCTACTACGAGCTGATGCGCGAGCACGACCTCTCGACGACCCACGCGATCATGAACCCGCAGGTCGACCGCTCCCGTCCCGACGCGGCGGCGGGAGCCGGCGAGATCGCGCTGCACAAGGTGGGCGAGTCGTCCGAAGGCATCATCGTGCGCGGCGCCCGCATGCTCGCGACGCTGGCGCCCTACGCGGACGAGATCTCGATCTACCCGGGCAGCCCGCTGAGGCCCGAGGACACGGCATACGCGCTCTGCTTCGCGCTGCCGATGAACACGCCGGGACTCAAGGTGGTCCTGCGCGACTCGTTTGCGAAGCCACGGCCTGCCTTCGATTACCCGCTCTCCTCGCGCTTCGACGAGCAGGACGGCATGGTCATCTTCGACGACGTCGTCGTGCCCTGGGATCGCGTGTTCATGGACGGCGACACGGTCGGCCACGACGAGGTCATCTCGCACACGAACTGGCGGGCGCAGATCCTCAACCAGGCCATGGTGCGCGCCTGGACGAAGCTGGAGCTCACGTTCGGCCTCGCGCACGCGATCACGACGATCACCGGCGTCAACCGCTTCGACCACGTGCAGGAGAAGCTCGGCGAGATCTGGAGCTACGTCGAGATGACCCGCTCCGGCGTGCTCGCATCGGAGGTGGGCTCCTACGGCGCCGGTCCCGGCGAGCTCGCCTGGACGCCCGACGAGCGCCCGCTGGTGGCCCTGCGGGGCCTGATGCCCAAGTGGATACCGCGCGCGTTCGAGCTTACGCGCCTGGTGGGCGGCGCGGGCTTCATGGCCACGCCCTCGCTCGCCGACGTCGACGGCCCGATGGCCGCGGCGATCGACCAGTACTACCAGGCGGGCGGCGCCGGAGCGCGGGAGCGCATCCGCCTGTTCCGCCTGGCCTGGGACCTGATCGGCTCCGATCTCGGATCGCGCGGCGAGCTGTACGAGCGCTTCTACCTCCAGGACGCCTATCGCATGACGGCGCTCGCCTACGTGCTGGCGGACAAGACCGAGGCGCAGGCACTGGTCGACCGTTTCCTGCAGGACGAGCTCGCACCCTGAGAACTCGTTTCAAAGTCGCGTTCGTGGTCGGGGGTCGCCGCAGGTCTGGTTGTCGGGCGACCCCAAGCGCCCACCAACTACTCACTGCGCCCCGACAAGCAGACCGCAGGCGATTCGAGACCTCCGAACGCCCCGCCACTTTTGCAACAGTTCTAAGCCAAGACGTTCGAACTGACCGCGGCGCCCGACGGCGTCGAGCGGCTGCCTGGGACAACACGAGCTTCTAGAGTGAGTTGCGTGACGGCCCGCCGAGCATTCGCGCTGTTCGCCGGGGCGATGCTGCTGGCGGGCTACGGCCCCGGCAGCGGCAGCTCGAGCGCGGCGCCCACCGCCGAGTCCGCCACGACGGCCTCCGCGACCACCGGTTCCGGCGATGAGCTCACGATCAAGTCGATCGACCCGTCGAAGTACCTGCGCGGCTCGAGCGTGGGCTTCGGCGAGGGCCCGGCGCCGACGCTCTCGCCCACGGTTCGCCGCGCGGCGCGCCGCGCCGGGTGCCGGCTCCGGTCCGACCCGAGCGCCGTCGGTATCCACCTGATGCTCTCGGATGTCGCGCCTCTGCACGTCGACAACCCGGACTACAGCAAGCAGATTCGCCCGCCGACGAACGGCCTTCACCGCCCGATCTGGGCCAACTGGGGCTTCTACCAATATCCCGTGCCCTATGCCTACGAGGTGCACAACCTCGAGCACGGCGCCGTCGTCGTCCACATCGGCCTGCGCGTGAAGCGGCTGCAGGGCACCAAGGTGATCCGGATGTGGGCCGCCTCACCGCCCTACCTGCTGGTCGTGCCCGGCCTGCCTGCCGACGTGCCGCCGCGCGGCGTCACGGTGACGAGCTGGCAGCGCGCGATGGTCTGCAAGACCTGGAACGTGCGCACCGTGGCCGCGATTCGCACCTATCGCGACGTCTACCGCGGCACGGGCCCCGAGCAGATCCCGTCGCTCAACTCGGGCTCGAGCGCTCCCGACCTCCCGACGCCCGTACTGCCCGACCCGACCGGCTGATGGCCGACGAGCTGCACCCAGCCTACGTGTACGACCTGCTCGCCGGGCCGCGCCCGTTCGACGAGGTCGACCGCTTGCAGCTCGACCTCGCGGCTGCCCGCGCGCAAGGCGCCGTGCCCGACACGATCGTGCTGTGCGAGCACCCGCCGACGCTGACGCTCGGCCGCGCGTCCGACGCCGAGGCCGAGCTTCCGGAGGGCGAGGCCGCCTACCGCGAGCTCGGCTGGGAGGTGCTGCGCGCCGACCGCGGCGGACGCTCGACCTGGCATGGCCCCGGCCAGCTCGTCTGCTACCCGATCCTCGACCTGCGCGACCACGGCAAGGACCTGCGGCGCTACGCCCACGACCTCGAGCGCGTCGTGATCGACGCGCTCGCCTCGTTCGGCATCCAGGGCGCGCCGGGCACGGATCGCGAGCATGTCGGGGTATGGGTCGAGGAGCGAAAGATCGCGTCGCTCGGCATCCGGGCGAGCAACTGGGTCGTGCACCACGGCTTCGCGCTCAATGTCGACTGCGACCTCGACGCATTCGCGCGCTTCCGCGCCTGCGGCCTCGACGCGACGCCGTTCACGAGCATCGCGCGTGAGCTCGGCCGCGACGTGACGGTCGAGCAGACCCGCGGCCCGGTGCTCGAAGCGCTCGCCACCGTATTCTCCCTCGAGCTTTCGGAGGTCCCCACCTGATGCAGCTGCGCTCGGGCATCACGATCTTCGCCGCGAGCCTGCCGCGCTCGCAGGAGTTCTACGGCACGGCCCTGGCAATGATCCTGGAGCACGACGACGACGGCTTCTGGGCACGCCGGGACGGCCTGGAGCTGCGAGTGGAGGGCGGCGCCAAGCCGCGTGAGCGCGGCCGCGGCTTCTTCGAGCAAGCGGGCGTCCTGGTGCGCCTCGAGGTCGACGACTTCGACGGCTTCGTGGGCGAGATCGTTGGCCGCGGCGTGCAGCTCATGGGGCAGGTCAAGGACTCCGAGGCGGGCCGGTTCGCCGGCTTCTGCGACCCCGACGGCAACCTCTTCGAGCTGATCGAGCTGGTGAGCGAGAGCTCGAGCGCTTGAGCAGGGG
>JALYLC010000505.1 GCA_030774435.1 Actinomycetota bacterium | reverse complement strand
CGACGAACCATGGCCCCCGGGCACGCGCGACTCGATCCAGTCGTACACGCTCATGTTGTCGAGTGCCACGCCGGCAGCCGTGCTCGATTGGTACGTCGTCGGGTACCCGGCTGCCTGAACGTCTTCTTTCAACGCCCGGTGGACAGGACGGAAGTCGTCGGAAACCTGCGCGGGTGAGTAGTACGAGCCGAAGAAGTAATAGGTGTCCTCCGAGCCGTTCGGCTGTGCAGCCAGCAAATCGACGGTGGGTAGGCCGAAGCGCTTGGCGAGCTGCCGGATCGTCTTGTGGCCGGTGTCGATCAGCTCACCACAGAACTCGCTGACCTGGCCTGCGGCCCAGTAACCGCTGCGGTCGGAGTGCATGCGGCCGCCGATGCGGTCCGAGGCCTCGTACACCGTCGACGCGACGCCCTTGTCCTGGAGCGCCAGCGCGCAGCTCAATCCGGCAATGCCACCGCCCACGATTGCAATGCGCGGGCTCGAGGCTCCGCGCGCGCGACGCGCGAACGCCAACGGCCCGGCAACGGCGACGGCTGCGCCGACTGCGCCGCCACGCTTGATGAACTCGCGCCTCGAGTAGGCCGTCTCCGCCTCGCGCTCACGAAGCTCCTGGACGTTTACCCCTATCGCATCTGCGGTTGCGTGCTCGCGTGCCAGCCGCTGCAACGCCCGCATCAGCGGTGTCCTCGCCATGTGGCCTCCTCCTTTGCCCGCTCCGAACAGCCCTCCTGAGCTTCACTGATTCGCGCGAGGACTTCAAGGTTTGCGCAGGTTCGCCGTTCGCCGGTCTTGGAGCGCGACCCACTCATGCCGACTTCACGATGCTGGCGCGGCTGTCGCAGGCGCTCCAGCGGAGGCCGCGCTCTGCCACTCGCGGCGTAGGCGGCCCGGTCCTGATCGTCACCGCGGGTTCAGCTATGAACCTGCGACGGCCTCCCTTAGCAGCCTCGACTGCCCTATCAGTCGGCGACGAAGACGGTTTCCCGAGCTGAAGACTCCAGAAAGGGCTCCATACCTGGTGGTACCGGAGGTCACCGGTTCGATCCCGGTACGCTCCACCTGGTGCACGTTACGACTGCGTGATCCACCAGTCCTGTGCGTTCCAGAAGACGAGACGGTCGCCGCCGGGATTCCAGACGACGTTCCTGATCCGGCTGTTGTAGATGACGTAGCCGGTCTTGGCGTACAGCGGGAGGAGCGGCACGTCCTTCGCCATCAGGGCGTCGGCCCGATTCACCAACGCAGCCCGCCGATCGCAGCGCAGCTCACTGAACGCCGCCCCGAGCTGTTTGGACACTCGCGCGTCGCAGTATGCGTGAGGGGTTTCAAAACTCTGATTCATGCCAGGAATGACTCGTTTTCCAGGCGGAACCGGAGTTTTGAAACCCTGAAGGGTTCCAAAACCTAGGTTCCTGGTCTCGGCACCGAGGGCGACCGCCTCTGGGAGCATCGGCTGATGCTCCTTTCCTTCGCATATCTCGCCTTCTCGGGCCTGCTGCGGTTGCTTGTCGGGGGTCGGCGCAGCGAGTTCGCCAAAGACATCGAGTTACTGGTGTTGCGACATCAGCTCGTCGTGCTCGCACGACAAACGGGTCGCCCCTCGCTGCGACCGGCAGATCGCGCCTTCCTCGCTGCGCTCGCCCGAGTGCTACCGCGGCGGCGGCGGCAGGGGCTGGTCGTGACGCCCCAGACACTTCTACGTTGGCACCGCGAGCTGGTTCGACGCAAGTGGGCGCAGCCGCGAGGGAAGCCGGGCCGGCCGGCAGTCGATCCTGAGGTGCGAGAGCTGGTCCTGCGGCTCGCCCGCGAGAATCCGCGCTGGGGATACCCGCGGATCGCCGGTGAGTTACTGAAGCTCGGCCGCCGTGTCTCGGCGAGCACCGTGCGACGGCTGTTGCTCGCAGCTGGCCTCGAGCCGGCGCCGCGGCGTGAGGGTCCGAACTGGCGAGACTTCCTCCGCGAGCAAGCCGCGAGCATGCTCGCGTGCGATTTCTTCACCGTCGAGACGATCTCGCTCCGTCGCTTCTACGTCCTGTTCTTCATCGAGATCGAAAGCCGCCGCGTCCACCTGGCGGGCTGCACAGCCAACCCGACCGGCGCCTGGGTGACCCAGCAGGCGCGCAACCTCAGCTTCACCGGAGTGTTCGAACGGATGCGATTCCTGATCCACGATCGCGACAGCAAGTTCACGGCCTCGTTCGAGGAGATCTTCCGCAGCGAAGGAATCAGGATCATCCACACACCGATCCGTGCACCACAAGCAAACGCCTACGCCGAGCGCTTCGTTCGCAGCGTACGCGCCGAGTGTCTCGATTGGCTGCTCATCCTCGGCCGGCGCCACCTCGAGCGAGTGTTACGCGCCTACACCATGCATTACAACCGCGAGCGTCCCCACCGAGGACTCGCGCTCCAGCCACCCGAGAGGGTCAACGCGGCCGATCCACCGACCGCCGGCAAGATCGAGCGCCGCGACCGACTCGGCGGCCTCATCCACGAGTACTACCGAGCCGCAGCATGAACGCGAACCGAGATTTTGAAACCCCTCACGCCGCAAGCGCAGACGCCTAATAGCTCGGAACTCTGGCGTTCCCGCTATCGCGTGGGGATGTCATGAAGGAAGCAGCCCTCCGGCCAGGGCTCCCGCTGACCGGCGCCTGCCTCGGCGCGCCGCACGTGCCGAGCCGGCGACGCCAAACTCTCGTAAACCCCATTCCGAGATGCCGGGATAGACAACAAAATGCACGCCTTTTTTCGTCTGGCTGTTCCAAAAACTGTTCCATACCTGAGCACGCTGGACGAAGTGCAGTCGGGCGGGAGAAGGAAAGCCCCGTGTTTGCGGGGCTTTCGTGAGAGCCCTCTGACGGACTCGAACCGTCGACCCCCTCC
>JALYLC010000504.1 GCA_030774435.1 Actinomycetota bacterium | reverse complement strand
CTCGAGCCCGAGGCGCGCCGCCTCGCCCAGCCGGCGCTCGGGTTGCGTGACGGGTCGCAGGCGACCCGTCAGCGCGATCTCGCCGAAGGCGCACACCGGTCCCAGCGCGACGCCTCGCGCAGCCGAGACGAGCGCCAGCGCCACGGCGAGGTCGGCCGCGGGCTCGTCGACCCGAACGCCGCCGGCGACGTTGACGAACACGTCGTGCTGACCCAGCGCCAGGCCGCCGTGGCGCGCCAGCACCGCGAGCAGCAGCGAGAGGCGGTTGCGGTCGAAGCCGCTCGCGAGCCGGCGGGGCATCGCGAGCTCGCTGGGAGCGACGAGCGCCTGCACGTCGATCGTGAGCGGGCGGGTGCCCTCCATCGCCACGAACGTGCACGAGCCCGGCCGGTCGAGATCCGCACGGTCGTGCAGGCGGCTCGCATCCGTGACCGAGACCAGGCCGCGGTCGCTCATCTCGAACAGCCCGATCTCGTCCGTCGCGCCGAAGCGGTTCTTCTGCGCCCGCAGCACACGCAGCGATCGCAGTGCATCGCCCTCGAACATGAGCACCACGTCCACGAGGTGCTCGAGCACACGTGGCCCGGCGACGACGCCCTCCTTCGTCACATGGCCGATCAGGACGATGCAGATGTTCCTGGCCTTCGCCAGGCGCTGCAGGCGGGCGGCCGACTCCCGCACCTGCGACACGGAGCCAGGCGCGGCCGCGAGCTGCTCGTCCCAGAGCGTCTGGATCGAGTCGACCACGCAGACCTCGGGCGCGGTCGCCTCGATCGTCGCGCAGACCGTCTCGAGCTCGGTCTCGGCGAGGATGCCGACGCCCGCGGTGGCGCCGATCCGCTCGGCGCGCAGGCGCACCTGCTCGGGCGATTCCTCGCCGGCCACGAGCAGCACCGGGCGCTGCGCGCCGATCGCGCCCATCATGGCGGCGGTCAGGCTCGACTTGCCGACGCCCGGCTCGCCGCCCAGCAACACGAGCGACCCGGGCACGAGCCCACCGCCGAGCACGCGATCGAGCTCGGCGATGCCGGTGCCGATGCGCGCTGCTGCGCTCGTCTCGACGGACGCCAGCGGCACCACGACGCCGGGCCTGGCACCCTGGCGGCGCGCGCCGCTGCGTGCATCCTCGGACGCCGGGGCCTGCTCGAGCAGCGTCGCGAACGACCCGCAGTCGGGGCAGCGGCCGAGCCAGCGGGATTGCTCGCCGCCGCACTCGCTGCAGACATAGGTGGAGCGGGGGCGGGCCATCGGATCAGCCAGGCTAGCGCCGCGGGCGGACGCTAGGCTTGGCCGGCAGTCGTCGAGCGCAGGGAGCGTGGCGCATGGGGATCGGCAAGGCCGGGAACGGTGTCACCCATATCTGCCAGGCCTTCCCCGACAGGGTCGAAGTCCGTGGCCAAGATCTCACGGGCGACCTCATGGGCCGCGTCAGCTTCACCGACTACTTCCACCTGCTCGTCACAGGTCGCGAGCCGACCGGCGACCAGCGCTTCTTCCTCGACCTCCTGCTCGTCGCGATCGCCGAGCACGGGATGATGCCGACGAACGTTGCGGCCCGCATGACGCTGGCGGCCGACCCCGAGTCGCTGCAGGGCGCGGTGGCGGCCGGGATCCTCGGCTGCGGCCCGGTCATCCTCGGGACCTCGGAACTCTGCGCCAGGCTGCTGGAGGAGGCCCAGGCGCGAGTCGGCACGGGCGAGGAGCCGGCCGAGGTGGCGCGGAGCATGGCGGGGGAGATCCGCGCCTCCGGCGGCCGGGCGCCCGGCTTCGGCCACCCGGTGCACCGTCCTCTCGACCCGCGCGCCGAGCGCATTCTCGAGCTCGCGGACGCCCGCGGGGTGAGCGCCGCACACGTGGCGCTCGCGCGCGAGTTCCGCGGCGCGGTCGCCGCAGCCTGGGGCAGGCCGCTGACGATGAACGTCTCGATGCCCATCGCAGCGGTGACGCTCGACCTGGGCTTCCCGTCCTCGATGGCGAAGGCGATCCCGCTGCTGGCTCGCACCGCAGGACTGCTCGCCCACCTCGTCGAGGAGCGGGAGCTCCCCGCCGGCTTCACGATGGCGGCGGCGGCCGAAGCGGCGGTCGAGTACGAGTGATGCTCGACCCCGGCAGCGAGACGCGGCCATGGGCCGAGCAGCTCGCGGCCGACGACGTCTCCTACCGCAAGCAGCTCGCCTACCTCTACGAGCGCTCGCCCTTCTACCGAACGAAGCTCGCGGACGCGGGCTTCGCCTCCGCGGAGGCGGCCGGCGGCCTCGCGGAGATATCGCAGCTGCCGCTGACGGAGAAGGCCGAGCTCAAGGCCACCGCGGCGCCGGGCAATCCCATCGGCGCGCATCTCTGCGCGGAGCCGGCCGAGATCGTGCGCATCTACTCCACGAGCGGCTCGACCGGGTCGCCCAGCTACATCCCGCTGACGGCGAACGACCTCGACAACTGGATCACGGGCTCGGCGCGCAGCTACGCGGCCTCCGGGGTCTCCCCGGGGGAACGCATCGTCTCGACCTACAACGCGGGGCCATTCGTCGCCGGAGCGGCGCTGGCGGCGTTCGACCGCATCCGCCTGTGCCACATCCCGGTCGGCACGGGCAACACCGAGCGCCTCATGCTGGCAATCGACGAGCTGGGGCCCCAGGCCGCCGTGCTCACGCCCTCCTACGCCGCCTACCTCGTCGAATGGGCCGCCGAGCGCAGCTTCGACCTGCGCGGGTCGAGTGTGCGGCGCGTCCTCGTCGCGGGCGAGCCGGGCGGGGGCGAGCCGGCCTTCCGCGCGCAGCTCGAGGCAGGCTGGGGCGCGAGCGTCACGGAGGCGATGGGCATCGGCGACATCGGCCCCTCGCTGTGGGGCGAGTGCGAGCAGCAGGACGGCATGCATCTCGGCGCGCGCGGATTCGTGCAAGCCGAGCTGATCGATCCCGAGACGGGCGGCGCACTTGCCCTCGAGGACGGCGCGAGCGGCGAGCTCGTACTCACGCACCTCCGGCACCGCGCGGCGCCGCTGCTGCGCTTCCGTACGCGCGATCACGTCCTCGTCCGCAGCGGCCCGTGCCCTTGCGGCCGCACCGGGCCGCGCGTGCGCTGCATCGGGCGGACCGACGACATGCTGATCGTGCGGGGCGTCAACGTCTTCCCCTCGGCCATCCGGGAGGTCGTGACCGCCTTCGCGCCCCGCGTGAGCGGGAACATCCTCGTCAGGCCGGCGGCCCCGGGCGCGAAGCAGGATCCCCCGCTGAGGGTGGCCGTCGAGCTCGCGCCCGGCTCCGACGGCGATCCGTCGCTCGCAGGCGCGATCGGCGAGCGCGTGCGCGCGGTACTCGTGGTGCAGGTGAGCGTCGAGCTCGCGCCATGGGGAAGCCTTCAGCGCAGCGAGTACAAATCGAAGCTCGTTCAATACGAAGAGGGTCGTCGAAAGTCGAGGTGATTGGCCCAATGCGGAAGCTCCAGAGCCAGGGTGTCCACCACATCACGATCACGGGCGCCGACCGACAGACGTCGATCGACTTCTGGGAGGGCGTGCTCGGCATGCCCTTCGTGTTCGAGCAGCCGAACCTCGACAATGCGTCCGAGAGCCACCTCTACTTCGATCCGGGCGACGGCCGCCTGATCACGGTGTTCACGAACGAGGAGCGGAAGGCCGACCCGCGCCGTACGCCGACGGACCCCGGATGCGTGCACCACCTGGCGTTCTCGCTCTCACAGGCGACGTTCAAGCAAGCGGTGGAGCGGCTGGACGAGCGCGGAATCAAGCACAGCGGCGCCCTCGACCGCGGCTTCATGGACTCGGTCTACTTCAGCGATCCGCTCGGCCTCCTGATCGAGCTCGCGTCCTACCGCTTCGAGCCGCCGTTCGGCTACACGCACTCCGACGTGCTGCTCGAGGCGCATAAGCTGCGCCTCGCGCGGGGCGACTACAACATCGCCGAGATCCACGTCGCCGACGCCGTCGAGGCGCTCGTGGAGCGATCGCGGCCGACGCTCTCGGCCGACCGCTCCCCGCAGGACCCCTACTGACACGCCACGCAAGGACGGAGAATCCCATGGACGCGATCAAGCTCCACGTGCTCAAGCCCAGCGTCAACAACCTGACTGTGCGCATCTTCACGCGCGCCGCCGGGCTCGATGTCGAGGAGATCGACGCCTGGGGAACCACGGGCTCGCCCGAGTTCCTCGAGAAGAACCCCTCGCGGCTGACGCCGCTGATCGAGGAGGACGGCCTGCCGCGCAACGCGCTCTGGGAGAGCTGCGCGATCATGCAGTACCTCTGCAACAAGCACGGCCTCGAGCGCTTCTACCCTTCAGCGCCGGAGCAGCGCGCGATGGTCGACAGCGCCATGTTCTACCTCATCGGCACGCTCTACCCGCTGCTCGCGCGTGCCACCTATCCGGCGCTCAGCTTCCCCCAGTATGCGGGCGAGGTCGGCGCCTCGGACGCCGACGAGACCGCCAAGTCGGCCGCGCAGCAGGCGGCCGAGACCGCCCTCGCCGGCCCGCTCGACGTGTACCGCGCATTCTTCCTCGCCGGCCGGCGCTTCATCGGCGGGGACTCGCCGTCGATCGCCGACATTCGCCTTGCCGCCAGCCTCGAGTTCCTGGCAGCCATCGACTACGACCTGCCTGCCTGGGCACGCGACTTCATGGCGGACATGGAGGCCACGCTGGGCGCTGCCTACGCCGAGCCCGCCGCAGACGTGCGCGGCTACATCGCCCACGTGCGCTCGCAGTGAGCGGCGGCCGGCACGGACGCAGCCGTGCCGGCCCCGGTATGCTCGCCCGATGCAAGTCGTGCGGGTCGCGCCGCCCCGGTCTCGTCCGGACGAGATTGGGCAGCAGCGCGCTCCAGAGCCGCTTGAGACCGTGCCTGCGAGTCGAGTGGCTGCGCTGCAGCGCCAGGCCGGCAATGCCGCCGTCGGACAGCTGATACGCACGCTGCAGCGCGATGCGACGGCCACGGCAGCGCCGCCGCCAGTGGCGGAGGGACCGGTCAGCCGCGCCGACGACGTGGTCACAGGGGCCGGCACCGCACCGTCTGCGACGAGTGAGGCACCGGCGGCGGACGCCGGTCTCTCGAGTGAGGACGCGCGTCGGCTGAACACCGCGCGCACGACGCTCGCGAAGGTGAAGCCGCTCGGCGCCGGCGACGAGAAGGTGCTGCGCAAGCTGCTGGCCGGGACGGCCATCTACGACCTGATGACGGAGCGGGACGCGCTGCGCTCCACCCTCGCGACGCTCCTCATGACCGGGCGCGACCCGGACTCCCCGACGCCCGAGCTCGCGGCCGGAGAGCACTTCGTCCCACGCGTGAACGAGCTGGCGGATCGCCTGACGCGGCTCGACGACGCGATCCAAGCCACCTTGAAGGAACTCGGCGTCGCCGACGAGAGCGCGTTGCGGGAGCTCGTCGAGGAGCGGTTTCCGAAGCTCTTCCTGGCGCGTGCCGAGGAGATCGCATTGACGCTGCTGGATCAGAACGCAGCCGTCGCGCGCGCGGAGGCCCGGCGTCTCGGGCTCGTGGCCGACGAGGTCGGCGCCGGGCCCGGTGCTGCGGCGACCATCAACGAGCGCATGTGGATCGCGGACAAGGCCGACGCAATCCCGAGCATCGCCGGGATGAAGCTCGCGGCGGGCGAGCTGGCCGGCCTCGCCACACTCGTCGAGGGCACACAGGCCGACCTGGACGAGGCCAACAAGCAGGCGCTCGAGGAGAACCGCGTGCGCTCCCGGGCGGCGGACGACGACGACATGGACTGGCGGATCGACGAGGGGCCTTCCTGGGCTCCGGGCTTCGATCCGAACCAGATGCCCGTCGTCGCCGAGGCGCAGGCGCGGCACCAGCAGCAGGTCAGCGCATTCGAGGCGCGGCGCAACGAGCTCGGACTGCAGTACCCGGTTCTGTTCAAGGTCTCGGACTACCGTGCGCTGGCGACGCAGTCGGACGACAAGGCGCAGAACACGGCAGGCGATGCGCTCAGGGAGATCCTCGACAACATCGACAAGACGAAGGAGTACATCCGCAGCGGCGACCTCAAGGTCTGGAACTTGCGCGAGGTCTTCGATATCACGATGCAGGATCTCGGGATCGGCCCGGACTCTCCGCTGTTCGCCGCGGTCGAGAAGCACGTCGCGGCCGAGGAACGCAACGACACGATCTGGAAGATCGCGCGCGCCGCGATCGCCGTGGTGGCGGCGATCATCACGGCCATACCGTCGGCCGGCGCGTCGCTGACGATGGCGGCCTCCGTCGTGATGCTGACAGCGAGCGCCTCTGCGCTCAGCGAGAGCTCGACGGCCTACTCGGCCGAGACGGCCGCCAGCAACGTCGCCCTCGACCCGATCTACGCGGACATCTCCGCCAGGTCGCCCGACATGCGGGCAGTGGTGCTCGACCTCGTGGCCTTCGGCCTCGACGCCGCCCAGCTCGCGTCCGCGATTGCGAAGCTGACGAATGTCGTGCGGGCCGCACGTGTCAGCGGCGAGCTCGGAGCTCTTGCCGCGACGGCACGTGCGATGCCGGAACTCGGCGCGGCCGGGGCGGAGCGAGTGCTTTCGCTGGTCGGGCGCGAGGCGGAGGTGCAATCGTCGATCGACCGGGCGGTCAACGCCGTGAATGCCGCTACGCGTCCCGTGTCGGCGACCGAGGTCGAGGCGGAGTTCGCGCGGCTCGGCGACGACGCCCTGCGGGCCGCCTACGAGGACATGACGATGAACGGACGGCTCATGCCGTTGACCGAGGACGCGCTCCGCAGCGTCTACGGGGACGCCCGCGCCGAGGAGCTGATCACGGGCCGGCGGATGATGCGGAGCGACGCCTTCTACGACCGCGGGAACGGATACATCTTCCTGAAGGACACGTCGCTCGAGAGCTTCTCGTCGACGCTCATCCACGAGACGACGCATTACCTCCAGAACATCTACCGGCCGAGCATGACGAGATTCATGCGCGAGTTCGAGGCCTACTCCGCACAGCGGCACTACCTCCAGCGACTGACCGCCGACGGGGTCGATGCAGACACGGCCTTCCCGAGCTGGAAGTGGCTCGCCGATGCCAGCAACGACGATATCGTCGCCCACCTCGGGGGCCCGCCGTACAACCTCGCGCCGCCCGCCGGCGCCGACCTCGACGGGGCGGTCATGGACGCGCTCACGAACCTCGGCCGGGTCGAGGCGCCGTAGGCGCGCTCACGGGCCCGCCAGACGACCGCAGCCGCCGCGAGCAGCTGCGCAATCTACGCCGCGGCTTCGCCGCGGCGTAGATTCACGCTACTCGCTCGAGTCGCCGCCCGAGTCGCCGCCGGAGTCGCCCGCGACGCCCGCCGGAGGCTCCGGCGCGGTGTCGGGCACCGGCGCCACTACGGTCATCTCGACCTCGTCCGTGCCTTCCTTGCGGTCGATCACGATGGTCGAGCCCGGGACGAGCTGCCGCCCGAGCACGAAGTCCGCGAGCGGATCCTCGATCAGCTGCTGGATGGCGCGGCGCAGCGGCCGGGCACCCATCGCCGGGTCGTACCCGCGGTCCGCGAGCAGATCCGTTGCGCTGGCCGAGAGCTCGATGGCGACCTCGTGCTCGACCATGCGCTCGCGCAGGCGGCGCATCATCATGTGCACGACGCTCGTGATCTCCTCGCGCGTCAGCTTGTGGAAGACGATGACCTCGTCGATGCGGTTGAGCAGCTCGGGCCGGAAGACCTTCTTCAGCTCGCCCATGATGCGGTTCTTCATCTCGTCGTACGAGAGCCCGCCCTCGGGATCGCCGGGCACGAAGCCGAGCGACTGGTTCTTGGTGATCTGGGCGGCGCCGATGTTCGACGTCATGATCACGATCGTGTTGCGGAAGTCGACCTTGCGGCCCTGCGCATCGGTGAGCTTGCCGTCCTCGAGCACCTGCAACAGGATGTTGAAGACGTCGGGGTGGGCCTTCTCGATCTCGTCCAGCAGGACGACCGAGTACGGCTTGCGGCGCACGGCCTCGGTGAGCTGGCCGCCCTCGTCGTAGCCGATGTAGCCCGGGGGCGAGCCGACCAGCCGCGAGACCGCGTGCTTCTCCATGTACTCGGACATGTCGACCTGGATCAGCGCGTCCTCGTCGCCGAACAGGAACTCGGCGAGCGTGCGGGCGAGCTCGGTCTTGCCGACACCGGAGGGGCCGAGGAAGATGAACGAGCCGCTCGGGCGCTTCGGATCCTTGATGCCCGCGCGGGCCCGGCGGATGGCCTTCGACACCGAGACGATCGCCTGGTGCTGGCCGATGACGCGCTTGTGCAGCTCGTCTTCCATGCGCACGAGCTTCTGAGACTCGGCCTCGGTGAGCTTGAAGACCGGGATGCCCGTCCACATCGAGACGATGTCGGCGATCTCCTCCTCGCCGATCTCGGCCTGCTCGCCGTCGTCGGTGGCCTTCCAGTTCTCCTCGGCCTCGCGCTTCTTCTGCGTGAGCTTGCGCTCGGCATCGCGCAACGCGGCCGCGCGCTCGAAGTCCTGCTGCTCGATCGCAAGCTCCTTGTCGCGCCGCGTCGTCTCGATCTCTTCCTCGAGCTCCTTGTAGCGCGGCGGCGAGCCCATCGTGCGGATGCGCATGCGCGACGCGGCCTCGTCGATCAGATCGATGGCCTTGTCGGGGAGGTGGCGATCCTGGATGTAGCGGCTCGAGAGCTGTGCCGCGGCGACCAGCGCCTCGTCCGTGATACGGACGCGGTGGTGGGCCTCGTAGCGATCGCGCAGCCCGCGCAGGATCTGCACGGTGTCGTCGATCGACGGCTCCTCGACGCGGATCTGCTGGAAGCGCCGCTCGAGCGCGGAATCGCGCTCCAGGTACTTGCGGTATTCGTCCAGCGTCGTCGCACCGATCGTCTGCAGCTCACCGCGCGCCAGCGCCGGCTTGAGGATCGAGGCCGCGTCGATCGCGCCCTCGGCCGCGCCCGCGCCGACGAGGTTGTGCAGCTCGTCGATGAACAGGATGATGTCGCCCCGCTGGGCGATCTCCTTCATGACCTTCTTGAGCCGCTCCTCGAACTCGCCACGGTACTTCGAGCCCGCGACGAGCGCCGCCAGGTCGAGCGTGTAGATCTGCTTGTTGCGCAGCAGCTCGGGCACCTGGTTGGCGCTGATGCGCTGCGCGAGACCCTCGACGACGGCGGTCTTGCCGACGCCGGGCTCGCCGATCAGCACGGGGTTGTTCTTGGTGCGGCGCGAAAGGATCTGCATCACGCGCTCGATCTCGTTCTGGCGCCCGACGACCGGGTCGAGCTTGCCCTCGGCGGCCAGCTTCGTCAGGTTCCGCCCGAACTGGTCGAGCAGCTTCGACGACTTCTTGGCCTCGCCGGCGGCGCCGGCCGCTGCGGGCTGGCTGCCGCCGCCACCGCTCGAGCCGGAGCGGCGGCCGGGGCCGGAGAGCATGCGGATGATCTCGTTGCGGATCTTCTCGGCGTCGGCGTCGAAGTCGAGCAGGATGCGCGCCGCGACGCCCTCGTTCTCGCGCACGAGGCCGAGCAGGATGTGCTCGGTGCCGATGTAGTTGTGACCAAGAGAAAGCGCCTCGCGCAATGCGACCTCGAGGACCTTCTTCGCCCGGGGCGTGAACGGGATCTGCCCGGTCGTGACTTCGTCGCCCTGGCCGACGATGCGGGCCACCTGGGCACGCACCTCTTCGACCGTGATCTCAAGGGAATCAAGAACGCGCGCGGCGAGACCTTCCTCTTCGCGCAGCAGCCCGAGCAGGATGTGCTCGGTACCGATGTAGTTGTGCTTGAGCGCGCGGGCTTCGTCCTGTGCGAGGACGACGACCTGGCGCGCTCTCTCTGTAAAACGCTCAAACATAAGGCTCTCCGCACGTTACCAGAGGCCCTTCGGCGTACCCCCGGCACCCCCCGGGGCCCCCTCTTGAACCGGCATCGGCACTACCCGCCCGGTCCTTGAGACGCTCGTTCGGGGGTGTTAGTCAGTGGCGGGCACGGAGCCCGGAACGAGGTCGCGGTAGACGTAGCGCGGGCGGAAGCCGAGCTGCGCATAAAGCCCCTGCGCCGCGGCGTTTTTCGTCTCGACCTGCAAGATCGCGCGGCGCGCGCCGCTCGCCCCTCCCCAGCCGAAGAGCCGCTCGCTGACGGCGCGCGCGAGACCGCGCCGGCGGTGCTCGGGGAAGGCACCGACGCAGGCGATGTAGAGCCAGTCGTCCTGCAGGCGCGCGTATCCCGTCGCGGCCGGCGCACCGTCGACGCGAGCGAGGGCGAAGCGGCGCGGCGCATTTCCGGAACCGAGCACCCAGCGGGCACCGGGGTCCTGCTCGGGCGGCCAGTGGCGCTCGACGGCCTGGAAGACGCGCAGCCATTCCTCGTCGAGCCCCGGCACGAGCGCGATCCCGTCGCCGGGAGCGGGCGCCGGCGTCTTGGGCATGGCATCGGCCACCATCACGACCGCCTCGGTGTCGACGACGTAGCCGCGCTCGCGCAGCAGGCGCTCGAACGCCGGTGGGGAGAGCGGCGTCAGCCGGAAGCCCGGGCGCAGCCCGCGACTGCGGTACTCGTGCTCGGCCCGCTCGACGAGGCCGTCGAGATCGCTGATGCCGCCGTCGATGCGGGCGGAGTTGGCACGCCGTGTGAAGCCATCGGTGAAGCGCAGCACGGCGCCATCGAGCTCGACGCGCTCGCGCGGGGGCCAGGCGCGCTCGCACACGTCCTCGAGCGCGGCGACCTCCGTCATCCGGGCAGGATACGCCTGCGACGATGCCGGCTATGACGGGTCTCACGCGCTCGCAAATACTGGTGGGAGCGGCGGGCGTCGCGCTGCCCGCCCGACGGCGCGCTCCCGGCCCGCTGGCAGCGCTCGCCGCCGCGATGCGCGGGCCCGTCCTGCTCCCGGGCACGACCGCGTACAACCGCATCACGCCCGTCTTCAACGGCCGCTACGCCGGGGTGCGCCCGGCTGCCGTCGCGCAGCCGCTCGACGCCCGCGATCTCGCAGCGGCCTTGCAGGTCGCGCGCGCGCGTGATCTCTCGATCCGTATCCGGGCCGGCGGCCACAGCTACATCGGCGCATCGACGGTGGCTCGCGGCGTGGTGCTGGATCTGCGACGGCTGCGCGGCATCAAGCTGATGGCTGATGGCAGCGTGCTCGCGGGCGCGGGCCTCCGCCAGATCGAGCTGATCACGGCTCTCGCGCGGCGCGGCCGCGCGGTCGTACACGGCTCCTGCCCGGCGGTCGGCGTCGCCGGATTCACGCTGGGCGGCGGCTACGGGTTCGATGCGCGCCGCTACGGGATGGCCTGCGACACGCTGCTCGCGGCTCACGTGGTCGACCTGCGCACGCTGCGGCCGGCTCTGGCCGACGCAGAGCTCCTGCACGGCCTGCGCGGGGCCGGCGCGAGCCTGGCGCCCGTGACCTCGCTGCGACTGCGCACGCACGCGGTCGGCACCGTGACGACGTTCTTCGCGAGCTACCCGTGGTCGCGCGCTGCCGAGGTCGTGCGCGCGTTCAGCGCGCGCTGCGCTTCTGCCCCCGCCCCGCTCGCAAGCATCTGCTCGCTCTCTACCGGCTCCGGCTCGGCGACGGTCGAGGTGTTCGGGCAGTACCTCGGCACGGGCGCCGCTGCGAGCCGGGCGATCACCGCGCTGCTCCCGGGCGGCGCGACGCTCTCTCAGAACACGCATCCCTATCTCCAGGCGCAGCTGATCTTCGCCGGTTGCCTCGGCAAGACGCTCGCGCAGTGCCTGCCCCAGAGCGAGGGCGGGACGCTCGGCCGCGGCACGTTCGCGGCCGGCTCGGCGTACGTCGCAAAGAAGCTCACGACCGCACAGGCGCACTCGCTGGTGCAGGTCATCGACGCCCGCCAGGCAGCCGGGCGCTCCGGCGTCCTGCTGCTGGACGCCCAGGGCGGCGCGATCGACGACGAGCCCGCCGGCCAGACCTCCTTCGTCCACCGCGACATGCGCAGCTCCGTCCAGATCCTGAGCTACGACAGCCCCGCGAGCGCCCAGGCCTTCGTCGACACGGCGCGGGCCGCGCTGGCGCGCCTGGGCAACGGCCAGGCCTACCAGAACTACCCCGACGCGAACCTGAAGACCTGGCGCACGGCCTACTACGGGGCGAAGTACGCGGACCTGGTGACGCTCAAGCGCGAACGCGACCCGTACGGGCTGTTGCACTTCCCGCAGGCGGTCGGGTCATAGGTGAGAGCGCGGCGAGTACCCGGCGGGCCAGTAACCGAGAGAGTGCATATAAAGGGGTCTGACCCCTTTATATGCAGCCTGGAGGCGCTCGAGCGTGAGCGCGACCCGTACGGGCTGTTGCACCTCCCGCAGGCGGTCGGCTCGTAGGGTCGCTCGACTGCAGGGCGACGGCTACGTGCCTTGCAGATTTGGCGCCCGGTAGTCGTTGCCCCTCCCCGTGCTGGGTTCGAGCGCTCGCGCAGGGGTCAGGCCTCCCTGCATTGGATGCTCCGCGTCACTCGGCTCGCCGGCGAGGCCTGCCCCCGTGATTTCCGAACACGCGCGGTGGCCTAGCTCAGCGTTGCGCGGGTTCGAGCGTCTTGGGCGGGTATCCGCCAGGACCCTCACTCGGTTACTGGATCGCCGAGTTCGCTTTAGCCGCGTTCGCGCAACGCCGGGAAGAGGATCACGTCGCGGATCGAGGCGCGGTCGCAGACGAGCATCGCGAGACGGTCGATGCCGAGGCCGAGGCCCGCCGTCGGTGGCAGGCCGTAACGCAGGGCCTCGACGTAGTCGGCGTCGAGCGGCTGGGCGTCCTCCGCGCCTGCCGCGCGCATCGCGACCTGCTCCTCGAACCGCTGGAGCTGGAGCTCGGGGTCGTTCAGCTCGCTGTAGCCGTTCGCGAATTCCATGCCGCAGCAGAACGCCTCGTAGCGCTCGACGAGCGACGGATCGCCGGCGAACGGGCGCGCGAGCGGCGAGAGCTCGCTCGGATAGTCGATCAGGAACACCGGCTCGACGATGCTGGGCTCGACGAAGTGCGAGAGCGCCCGGTCGACGAGCTGCGGCCAGGTCGCATCGCCCTCGGCCGCCGCCGCGCCCCGCTCGAGCAGCGCCGCCCGCAGCTCGGCGGGATCTCGCAGCGCCAGGACGTCCACGCCACAGGCCTGCTGGATCGCCTGCACGAGCGGCTTGCGCGGCCACGGTGGCGCCATGTCGACCTCGCGGCCGTCGCGGGTGATGACCGTCGTGCCGAGTGCACCGCGCACGCTCGCCGCGACGAATTCCTCGGTCCGGCGCATGCCGTCGCTGTAGTCGGCATAGGCCTCGTACCACTCGACGACGGTGAACTCGGGGTTGTGCTTGAACGACACGCCCTCGTTGCGGAAGTCCTTGCCGATCTCGTAGACGCGCTCGAGGCCGCCCACGATCAGGCGCTTGAGGTCCAGCTCGGTCGCGACGCGCAGGTAGAGCGTGCGGTCGAGCTCGTTGTGGTGCGTCGTGAACGGGCGCGCGCTCGCGCCGCCGTAGAGCGGCTGCAGGATCGGGGTCTCGACCTCGACGAACCCCGCGCCGTCGAGATACGCGCGGCCCGCCGTGATCATGCGCGCACGCCGCTGCACGTCCTCGCGCACGTCGGCGTTGACCATCAGGTCGACGTAGCGCTGGCGGTAGCGCGCCTCGACATCAGCCAGGCCGTGGTGCAGGTCGGGCAGCGGGCGTTCGCACGGCGCGAGCAGCCGAAACTCCTCGAGCCTCAGCGTGAGCTCGCCGCGGCGACTCGAGATGGCCTCGCCCGCGACGCCCACGATGTCGCCGAGCTGCGTGTCGCAGACGGCTGCGAAGAGCTCCTCGCCGAGCTCGTCGGCGCTCGCCAGCAGCTGCAGCCGGCCGCTGCGGTCATCCAGGTCGAGGAAGGCGGCCTTGCCGTGCACGCGCCGTCCCATCGCCCTGCCGGCCAGCCGATAGCGCGCCCCCGAGGCGTCGCCGGCTTCGAGCCCGGCATGCGCCGCCCGCACCTCGGCGATCTCGGTGCGGTCGGCGAAGCGGTGGGGGAGGTCGTCGAGCCGGCGGCTCTGGCTCACGCCGGGACGGTGATGTTGACGATCTTGAGCTTGAGCACGCCCGCAGGCACGCTCACCTCGACCGTCTCGCCCTTCTTGTGTCCCATGAGCGCCCGACCGACCGGGGACTCGTTGGAGAGGCGGCCCGCGGAAGGGTCGGCCTCGGCCGAGCCGACGATGCGGTACGTCGCGTCGCGCTTCCGCTCGACGTCCTTGACCGTGACCTCGAGCCCGACGCTCACTGCGCCGGCGTCGGCATCGGACGGATCGATGATGCGGGCGGAGCGCAGGCGCTCCTCGAGCTTTGCGATCTGCTTCTCGAGCAGCATCTGCTCGTTCTTCGCGTCGTCGAACTCCGAGTTCTCGCTGATGTCGCCGAACTCGCGCGCGACACGAATGCGGTCGGCAACTTCCCGGCGCTTGTCGGTCGACAGCTGCGCCAGTTCCTCTTGCAACTTCTCATAGCCCTCTTGAGTGAGCAGGACGTCTCGCTCCACGGTGCCTCCATAACGGGCCCGGACGACCAGCGGCCGCCTGAAAAACGTGATCAGGGCGCACAGACACAAAGCGTGTCGACGACGCCCGACTGCAGCGTACACTGGGTGGCACCGTGCAGTCCACCGCTCTCCTCAGCCGCCGGGTCGAGCTCGCGTCGCCATTCCAGATCGGTGACGTCGAGATCGCCTCCCGCGTCGTGCTCGCTCCCATGGCAGGGGTGTCCGTGCAGGCCTTCCGCCGGCAGGGACGCCGCTTCGGCGCGGGTCTCGTGTGCTCGGAGATGGTCTCGGCCTGCGGCCTCTCCTACGGCAACGCGCGCACGCTCGGCTACCTGCGCATCGCGCGCGACGAGCATCCGCTGGCCGTGCAGGTGTTCGGGTCGGATCCGCCCACGGTCGCCGAGGCCGCGCGCATGTGCGAGGCGGCCGGCGCCGACATCATCGACGTCAACTTCGGCTGCCCGGTGCGCAAGGTCACCAAGACCGGCGCGGGCGCCTCGGCGCTCGACAACCACGACGTGGCGATCGCCGTCACGCGCGCCGTCGCGGAAGCGGTCAGCGTGCCTGTGACCGTGAAGCTGCGCGCGGGCGTGCGCAACGGGTCACGCGACTGCCTCGCGCTCGGCCCCAAGCTCGTCGACGCGGGGGCACAGGCGATCACGCTGCACCCGCGCTCGGCCCAGCAGATGTACACGGGACGCGCCGACCATGGCCTCACGGCCGAGCTCGTCGAGCTCGTGGACGTGCCGGTGATGGCGTCGGGCGACATCACGACTCGTGCCCGCGCGCAGGCCGTGCTCGACTCGACCGGCGCGAGCGCCGTGATGATCGCCCGCGGCGCCCAGGGCGACCCCTGGCTGCTGGCCGAGCTGGTCGACGGCGTGCGGCGTGAGCCCACCGACGCCGAGCTCGTCGACGAGCTCGTGC
>JALYLC010000503.1 GCA_030774435.1 Actinomycetota bacterium | reverse complement strand
GTACAAGCTGGCGCAGGCGCCGCCGCGCGGCGAGCTGAGCGGCCGCGTTGCGTTGATCACCGGCGGCGCGAGCGGCATCGGCCGCGCAACGGCGCGTCTGATCGCAGACCGTGGCGGCCACGTCGTCGTTGCCGATCTGAACGCCGACGGCGCCGGCGAGGTTGCGGAGGAGATCGTCGCGAGGCACGGCGTCCGCCGGGCGCTCGCGGTAGGCGTCGACGTGACCGACGAGCGCGCGATCGAGGAGATGGTGCGGCAAACTGTGCTCGCCTACGGCGGGCTGGACATTCTCGTTGCTTCGGCGGGCCTCGCGACCAGCGCCCCGATCACGGAGACGACGCTCGAGGAGTGGGAGCTCAACTATGCGGTGCTCGCGCGCGGCTACTTCCTTGCGGCGCGCGAGGTGTTCCGGCTGCTGGTCGAGCAGGGCCGCGGCGGCTCGCTCGTGTTCGTCGGGTCGAAGAACGCCCTCGTGGCAGGTATGAACGCCGCCGCGTACTCGTCGGCGAAGGCGGCATCGCTCCATCTCGCGCGTTGCCTCGCCGAGGAGGGAGGCCCGCACGGAATCCGCGTCAACACCGTGAACCCCGATGCGGTGCTCGCCGGGTCGAGCATCTGGTCCTCGGAGTGGAAGGCGGAGCGTGCGAGTGCCTACGGCGTCTCGGAGGATGAGCTGCAGACCTTCTACCGAGAGCGCTCGAAGCTCGGGGTCAACGTCTATCCGGAGGACGTCGCAGAGGCGATCGGCTTCCTTGCCGGGCCTCGCTCCGCGAAATCCACGGGCAATGTCGTCAATGTCGACGGCGGGGTCACGGCCGCCTACCCGCGATGACGCACCAGGCGGATCACACCTTTGTCATTCCCCCCAAGGAAAGGAAGGACGAGCTCGTGGCCAGGTAGAACCAGATCGTAGACCCCTCTACCGGTTGCCTGGTATGCGTGCTTCAGCGGCAAGCCGGATCAGGGCGGCGGCCAGCTAGCCCTGTCGTAGTGGCGACATCGCACCGGTTAAGCCAGAATAGTTCGTGGCGCAGAACGCTCCAGTTGAGCGGCCGGAAGACGGATCGGAGGCGCTGTTGTGATGCGCGTCGTTGCGTCACTTTCCCTGCTGCTCACGATCCATCCCTTTCACGCGTCGATCCAGCCGCTTCCGACCCCGCTTCGCGCGGAGCTGAGCGGCCGTTTCTGGCACCCCGGCTGCCCCGTTTCGCTCTCGCAGCTGCGCCTCCTCACGGTCACGCACTGGGGCTTCGACGGCCGTGCGCACAGCGGTCAGCTCGTCGTCAACCAAGACGCCGCCGCTCCGCTCGCGAACGTGTTTCGTCGGCTCTACGAGCTGCATTTTCCGATCCGCCACATGCGCGTCGCCGACGGATACGGGCCAAGGCGCTCACAACCGGCCGACGGCGACATCAGCGCGGCCTTCGAGTGCCGGCAGGCCGTGCCCTCCCCGTGCTCGGGTGGGACAGGCACGGGCAGCTGGTCGGAGCACGCCTATGGCGAGGCGATCGATCTGAACCCGGTCGAGAACCCGTACGTCGGCTGTGGGCGCACTCGCGACCGCTCCAGCTTGCCCTACCTCGACCGCTCCCGGTCGCGCCGCGGGATGGTAATGGCGGCGGTCGTCCAGGCGTTCCGCTCGATCGGCTGGGGCTGGGGTGGCGACTGGACCGGCGCCACGAAGGACTACATGCACTTTTCGGCCTCCGGGCATTGAGAAGCTCTCACAGAACGAAGCCTAGGGAGCCGGGCGGAACGCGAGCAGTTCGGGCCCGTGCTCGTTGAGCCAGTCGCGCTGGCGGCGCCAGCCCGGCCGGCGCGACGCGACCAGGCGCCAGAACCGCGGTGAGTGGTTCGGCTCGCGCAGGTGGCAGAGCTCGTGCACGACGATGTAGTCGAGCACCTCGAAGGGCGCGAGGACCAGGCGCCAGTTGAACGACAACGTCCCGCGCGGCGAGCACGAGCCCCAGCGGGTGCGCTGATCGCGCAGCGCGATCCGCCGATAGGCGACGCCGAGCACGGCCGCCTCCTCCTCGGCGACCATCGTGATGAGCTCGCGGGCCGCGCGCCGTGCGTCCTGTTCGGATATGGCGCGGGAACGCAGCTGCAAACGCGGCACCTGCCGTCCGCGCTCCTGCGCGATCCAGTCCCGCTGCGACTCGAGCAGCTCCTCGATCGCCTCGTCGCTCATGCGGATCGGGACTACAAGCGCGACCGGCGCACCCCAGGGCACAGTGAGCCTCCAGCGACGCGCGCGCCGCGAACGGCGGAGATCAACGAACTCGTCCACCCGTCCGACGCTAGTTCGCCGGCCGGTCGGTAGCTGTAAGGCCTCAGCTCCACCCACGAGCGGGCCGGCGGCATCCTTCATTACGAGTCAGGCGGAAGGTTATTCGGCCGGGTGACTGCAGAAGCGCAGCGTTTCCGGGTGAACGGCTGCGATAGCCTGCCCGGGTCGTCCCGATCCGGGTCGTCTCGACGGTCGACCCTCCATACCATGAGCACACGGTAGGCGAATGAGCGCCGATACGCACATCGAGGTTCCGGTCGGCGGCACGAGGATCGTGCCGGGCAAGCCGACGCCGGACAACCCGATCATCCCCTTCATCGAGGGAGATGGGATCGGAGTCGACATCACGCCGGTGATGAAAGCCGTCGTCGACGCGGCGGTCGAGAAGGCCTACGGCGGCGTCCGGCAGATTCACTGGATGGAGATCTACTCGGGCGAGAAGGCGACGCGTTTCTACGGCAGTGACGTCTGGCTCCCCGACGAGACGCTCACCGCCGCGCGTGACTACTCGGTTTCGATCAAGGGCCCTCTGACGACCCCGATCGGCGGCGGCCTCCGCTCGCTCAACGTGGCGCTGCGCCAGCACCTCGACCTGTTCGTCTGCCTGCGCCCAGTGCGCTACTTTGCCGGCATACCCAGCCCGCTCCGAGACCCCTCGCAGACGAACATGGTCATCTTCCGCGAGAACACGGAGGACATCTACGCGGGCATCGAATGGGAGGCCGAGTCCGACGGCGCCCGGAAGGTGATCGACTTCCTCCAGAACGAAATGGGAGTCCGCAAGATCCGCTTTCCCGGCACGTCGAGCATCGGGATCAAACCTGTTTCGCGCGAGGGGAGCGAACGCCTCGTGCGCAAGGCGATCCGCTACGCACTCGACAACGGACGCGACTCGGTCACGTTCGTCCACAAGGGCAACATCATGAAGTTCACCGAGGGCGCCTTCCGCGACTGGGGCTACGCGCTCGCCGCGCGCGAGTTTGGCGCACAACCCATCGACGGCGGGCCCTGGCTTGCCATCGAGGACGAGGGACGCACGATCACGGTCAAGGACGTGATCGCCGACGCCTTCCTCCAGCAGATCTTGCTGCGCCCGGCCGAGTACGACGTGATCGCGACGCTGAACCTGAACGGCGACTACATCTCGGACGCGCTCGCCGCACAGGTCGGCGGGATCGGGATCGCACCCGGCGCGAACCTCTCCGACGACGTGGCGATGTTCGAGGCGA
>JALYLC010000502.1 GCA_030774435.1 Actinomycetota bacterium | reverse complement strand
TTTCTGTTGCGAAGATTATTGCGCGCGCGGATCCTGTGTCCAATGAACGGCCACCGATAGGAGGCAGACGATGAGAACTACGACATTGGGACGGACCGGCCTGGCGGCCGAGGAGCGCATTGCCGTCCTCGGTGCCGGTGTGATGGGGGCGCCGATCGCGCGCAACCTGCTCGCGGCCGGCTTCCCCGTCACGGTCTGGAACCGGACGCGCGCGCGGGCCGAGGCGCTCGCCGCCGACGGCGCCCAGCTCGCGCCGACGCCCCGCGTCGCCGCAGCGTCGGCCGGAATCGTGCTGACGATGCTGGCCGACGGCGCCGCCGCGGCGGACACGATCGACGGTCCGGAGGGCGCGACACACGCGCTCGCACCCGGCTCGATCTGGATCCAGATGGGAACGGTCGGCGTCGACTGGACCGAGCGGTTGGCCCGAATCGCCGAGGCGCACGCGCTGACCTTCGTCGATGCGCCGGTGTCGGGCAGCACAGGCCCCGCGGAGCAGGGCGAGCTGATCGTGCTCGCGTCGGGGCCGGAAAACGCCCGCGCCCGCGTGCGGCCGGTCTTCGACGCGATCGGCCGCCAGACGTTCTGGCTCGGACGGGCCGGCAACGGCACCGGCATGAAGGTGGTGCTCAACAACTGGCTGGCGGCAAGCACCGAGGCACTGGCGGAGACCCTCGCTCTCAGCGACGCGCTCGGCCTCGATCCCAGCGAGTTCGCCGAGGTGTTCGCCGGCACTCCGCTGGCGTCGCCCTACGCGGTGGCGAAGGGCGAGGCGATGATCGTCGGCGACTTCGCCCCGGGGTTCCCGCTCCGGCTCGCCTTCAAGGACACCGCGCTGGCGCTCGACGCGGCCCGCGAGCACGGACTCGAGCTGCCGCTGACAGCCGCGCTCGAGGGCCGGTGGAAAGGCGCCATCTCGCGCGGGCACGGCGAGGACGACCTCGCCGCGATCATCACCGAGGCGAACCGCAGAAATGGCACGGGCAGCCGACCATGACCGAAGCGATCGCCCACCTCACAGGGAAGCTGCGACCGGCGAGGACCGACGAACCCGCCTTCGTGCTCCGTTACGTGCAGCCGGGGCTCGTGGGGCTGATCGACGGGACGCTGTCCACCCTCGCGCCGATCTTCGCCGCAGCGCTGCTTGCAGGCTCACACTCAGCGCTGTTCGTCGGACTCGCCACCGCACTGGGAGCCGGCATCAGCATGGGATTCTCCGAAGCGCTCTCGGACGATGGCACGCAGACGGGGCGCGGCTCCGCGGTCGCTCGCGGCCTGGTGACCGGAGTGATGACCGCGCTCGGCGGGACCTTCCACTCCCTGCCGTTCCTCATTCCCGACGTGAACACCGCACTTCTCGTCGCCGCGATCGTCGTGGCGCTCGAGCTCACCACGATCTCGCTCATCCGCAGACGGTTCCTCAACGTATCGCTGCGCGTCAGCCTGCTACAGGTCGCACTGGGCGGCGCCATGATCGTCGCCGTCGGGGTCGTCCTGGGGAGCGCCTAGCCGCGATGGCCTCTAGAACGCACCCCCGCTTCGGGTTCTGGGCAGTGGCGCTCTCGTTCACAACGGCGATGGCGTTCACGACGGTGCCCACCCCCTTGTGGTCGCTCTACGCGCAGCACGACCGGTTCTCCTCGTTCACGGTCACGATCGTGTTCGCCGCCTACGCTCTGGCAGTCGCGCTGAGCCTGTTCCTCGCCGGCCACCTCTCCGACTGGCACGGCCGCCGCCGCGTGCTCATGCCCGCGCTCGCGCTGGAGATCCTCGCCAGCGTGGTCTTCCTGGTCTGGCCCTCGCTGCCGGGGCTGCTGGTGGCCCGGGTGCTGAGCGGCCTGGGCATCGGCGTGGTGACGGCGACCGCGACGGCCTGGCTCCCAGAGCTGCACGGCCGCGGCAGTCGGCGCGCCCAGATCGTCGCGACCGCCGCCAACCTCGGCGGCCTGGGCCTCGGGGCGTTGATCTCCGGCGCACTGGCCCAATGGGCAGGCGACGCTCTGCGCCTGCCGTCCTCGGGTTCACCGCCGCGCTGAGCGCGGCCTGGGTGGCTCTGCTGGCCGCGGCCGAGACATGCGGGCCGCGCTCGCCGCGGCCGCACTACCGGCCGCAACGGGTCTCCGTGCCCCCACAGGCCCGGGGTCTGGCAGGTGCCGGACGGACCAGCGTGCGTGCAGGCTGTCGGGGCGGCGCTCGGGTACCGCCATATAGCGCTGGTGTGTCCAGCGCGGCATCCCGGTCATCACCAAGTCGACCCATCGCGACCGCATCGCAGAGAACGCCCAGGTCTTCGACTTCGAGCTC
>JALYLC010000501.1 GCA_030774435.1 Actinomycetota bacterium | reverse complement strand
CGAGCAGCCACGCGGCGAGGTCGAAGTGCCCGGTGACCGCGACCCAGCCGCCCACCGGGGCGAGGCCGTCGACGGCGCCCAGCCAGAGGTGGCAGAGCGGCGTGTAGCGCTTGAGATAGGGATAGATAACCATCGGGACGATCACCAGCGGCGCGAGCCAGCGCGTGATCGGCGCGAGCTGCGAGACGCCGGCCACGAAGACGAGCAGCGACACCAGCGCAAACGCCACCACCTGGCCGCGCCGCAGCCGCCCGGCCGGCAGCTCACGCCCCGCCGTGCGCGGGTTGCGCGCGTCGATGGCGGCGTCGACGAGGCGGTTGATCGCCATCGCGAACGAGCGCGCGCCGAACATCGCGACCGTGATCCAGCCGAGCGCCGAGATCCCCGGCCAACCGCCCACGGCGAGGATCGCGCCGACGTAGGCGTAGGGCAGCGCGAAGACCGTGTGCTCGAAGCGCACGAGGTTCGCGAAGCGCTGCGCGAGCGGGACTGCGCTCATCGCCCGTGCGTCGTCGGCTCGGAGCGGAGCAGCTTGACCGCGTGCTCGAGCACGGGCGCGAGCACCGCCCAGCCCTCTGCGCAGGCCTTCGGGCTGCCCGGCAGGGTGATCACGACCGTGCGCGCGCGAGTGCCGGAGACCGAGCGGGAGAGCATGCCGTGGGGCGTGTGGCGCAGGGCGTCGGCGCGCAGCGCCTCGTCGATGCCGGGGCTGAGCCGCTCGAGCGTCGCGCGCGCGGCCTCGGGCGTGACGTCCCGCGGGGCGAAGCCCGTTCCGCCCGTGGACAGCACGACGTCAGCCAAATCCTCGTCGCACAACCGCGCCAGGCAGGCGGCGATCTCGTCGCGCTCGTCGGGCAGCACTCCGCGCCAGACGACCTCGTGCCCGGCGGCCTGCGCGCGCGCGGCCAGCAACTCGCCCGAGAGGTCGTCGCGCGTGCCGCTGTTCACTCCGTCCGAGACCGTGAGCACGGCGATCCTCACGGGCGCACCCAGTGACCCGACTTGCCGCCCTCCTTCTCGAGCAGCACGACCGACTCGATCTGCCCGGTGGCGTCGATGCCCTTCGTCATGTCGTAGACGCAGAGTGCGGCGACGGCGCAGGCCGTCATGGCCTCCATCTCGACGCCGGTCTGCCCGGTCGTCTCGCACACGACCTCGATCGCGACCCCCTCGTCGTCGAGCTCGAGGCTCGCCGACACGTGCGTGAGCGCGAGCGGATGACAGAGCGGGAGCAGCCCGGGCGCCTGCTTGGAGCCGGTGATGGCCGCGACCCGCGCCACGCCCAGCACGTCGCCCTTGGGCAGTGTGCCGGCGCGGATGTGGGCGACGACGGCGGGCGCCAGGCGGACCCGGGCGCCCGCCCGGGCGCGGCGGCGCGTGACGGGCTTGTCGCCCACGTCGATCATGCGCACCTCGGACATCGGCTCAGCCCCGCAGGAGGCGGCGCGCCTCGGCGGGCTCCATCGGCTCGCGGCCCAGCGCGTCGGCGAGCGCGACGGCCAGCTCGACGAGCTCGCCGTTGGAGGTTGCCGGCGTGCCGTCGGGCAGCAGCGCGGAGTCCTCGAGACCGACGCGCAGGTGGCCTCCGAGCGCCGCACCCGTCGCGCACACTGCCGCGGTGGCAGTCCCCTCGGCATGGGCGATCCAGCGCAGCTGGCCGAGCGTGCCATCCAGTGCGTCGACGAGGCGCAGCAGGTTGCGCGGCGTGCCCGCCAGGCCCTGCTCGGAGGTGCCGGCCGCCCCGCCGAGCTCGAGGTTCAGCCAGGGAGCCTGCGCCAGCAACCCGTCCTCGTAGAGCGCCTCGACGTCGGCAATCGCCTCGAACGAGTTGATGCCGGGCTCGGGCCCGACGCCGGCGCGCTCGCAGGCCTCGAGGATCTGCCGCGCCTCCTCGCGATGCGCGGGGAGGTCGGGCGCGGGCGGCTGGACGTTGACGGTCGCCAGCTCCGGCAGCTCGCGCAGCACGTCGAAGAGCGCGGTGATGGTGCCGAGCGAGGTCTGCCGGGTTCGCTGCGTCGTGATCGAGATGGGCACGTCGACTTGCGCGCGGATTGCGGTCACGATCTCGTCGAACGTGAGATCGAACGCACTGCCCCCGTCATCGCGCCTGGCGTGCACGTGCACGACCCCTGCACCCGCGTCGACGGCCCGCTTGGCCTCCTTCGCGATCTCGGCAGGCGTATACGGGAGCTTCTTCGCGATCTTGCGGTCGCGGCTGCCGTTGAGCGCAGCGATGATCAGGATCGGGTCGGCCATCGGCTCGCAATCGTATCCCGGGTCGGGGCGCGTGCAGCGCCGTCAGACGACGGGGGCTACCCGCAGCCGGCGAAGCTGGTCGGACGGGCCAGGAGGCGCACGGGCACGACGCGGGCTCCGCCGTTACGCACGATGTGCAGGTCGACGCTCTGCCCGGCGCGGTGCGCGGCGATCGCCCGGTCGAGGTCGCGAAAGCCGTCGACCCGCGTCGATCCCACCCCGACGATCACGTCGGCATCGCGCGGATAGGCCTGACCGGCCACTTCGACCAGATGCGTCCCGACCTGCAGGCCCGCCTGCTCGGCGGCACCTCCGGGGTTCAGCCGTTGCACGAGCGCGCCGTGCTCGACGCCGACTCCCAGCGCGTCCGCGAGCCGTGGCGTCAGCGTCGCAGCGTCCACGCCCAGCCACGCGTACTTCACGTGGCGCCCGGCGGCGAGCGCGACGTAGGCCTCGTGCACCGCCTCGATGGGCACGGCGTAGGCGACACCGCCGCGCGAGGCGGGATTGATCGCGATCGCCGTGACCATGCCGACGACCGCGCCGGCGGCGTCCAGCACGGGACCACCGGAGTTGCCCGGGTTGATGGCGGCGTCGGTCTGGACGACCCCGGTGGTCGGGAAGCACACGCCGGACGCCGTGATCTGGCGGTCGAGCTGCGAGACGACACCCGTCGAGAGCGACGCGCGGTTGTCGAACGGGCTGCCGATCACGGCGACCGGATCGCCCACCTGCAGGGAGCGAGCCCGGCCGAGCGAGAGCGCGTGCAGCCCGAGGCGCGCCGGGTCGACCTGGAGCAGCGCCGTGTCCTCGAAGAGGTCGTAGCCGAGGACGCGCGCGTCGGCGCGCGTGCCGTCGTCGAGCACGATGTAGACCGCAGTCGCCTCCGTCACCGACGCGCTGCCGGCGAGCGTGCGCGCGACGACATGCGAGGCGGTCACGATCAGCCCGCGTCGCGCGTTGACGACGAAGCCGCTGCCCCCTTCCCCGTCGCCAACGCCGAAGGCGGCGTCGATCGTGACGACGCCGTCGCGCGATCCGGCGTAGAGCGCCACCGGGTCGAACCCGCCGCTGCTGCCGCCGCCGCTGCGCACGACGGTCGTGACGGTCGTGTGCTCGCCGCCTCCATCCCGCAAGGCGAGAGCGAGGGCACCGCCGGCGATTCCCGCGACGAGCGCGATGACGACGGCGCTCGCGAGGGCGGCCCGCGTGGTCACGGATTCCCAGTGTAGGCGGGCGTGCCCTCGGCGAAGGGTGCGGGCAGCTCGAGCGTGAAACGCGTGCCGGCCGGGCTACTCGTCGCGAGCAGGCGGCCGTCCATGCGCTCCGCGAGCTCGCGGGCGATCGCGAGGCCCAGGCCCGTGCCACGCGCGGCGGCTCCGGGCCCCCGGAAGAAGCGCTCGAACACGCGCTCGAGCAGCTCGGGCGGTATGCCCGGGCCATCGTCGGAGACGACGATGCTCGCACCCCAGGGCGTCGTCTCGGTGCGCAACGTGACGGTCGAGCCGGGCGGCGTATGGCGCACCGCGTTGTCCACCAGCACGCGCAGCACCTGCAGCACCCGCCCCTCGTCGCCGCGGGCGAGCGCCGCTACCCCCGGCTCCGCGACCACGGCCGAGCCGCGGCGAGCGGCGAGCGCCTGCATCTCGCGAGCGGCGTCGGACGCGAGCTCTCCGAGTTCGAGCTCGTCCTGGGCGACCGTGAAGCCGCCCGCGTCGAGCCGCGAGAGGTCGAGCAGGTCCGTCGCCAGCTTCGTCAGTCTCTGCACCTGCTCGCCCATGGTCTCGAGGAACTCGTCGCGCTCGGCCTCCGTCAGGCCGCCCTCGGTGAGCAACTCGAGGTAGCCGCCGAGCGCGGTGAGTGGCGTGCGCAGCTCGTGCGAGGCGTTCGCGATGAAGGCGGAGCGAGCGCGCTCGAGCGCGTCGAGACGCGAGCGCATCTCGTCCAGCGAGCGGGCCAGCTCGCCGATCTCATCGCCCTTGTGGTCGACGATGGGCTCCCCGAACGAGCCACGTGCGATGCGGTCGGCGGCAGCCTGCAGGCGCGCAAGGCGCCGGGCCAGCGGCTCGGCAGCCAGCAAGCCGGCCAGCAGGGCGACGCCGAAGGCCAGCGAGCCGCCGAACACGAGGCGGCGCTCGACGGCCGAGACCTGCTCCTGCACATCGTGCAGTGGCGCCTGCGCGAGCACGACGCCGTCCACGCCCCCGTTGGAGACGGACAACGTCAGCACGGCCGTGCGGCCGCCCGGCAGGTTCGTGACGGTCGACGTATCGCGATGGAGATTGGCCGTCTCCTGCACGAGCTCCAACGCCCTCGGCGCCAGAGGCCCCTGCGACGAGTCGGCGGAGCGGTGCAGCGCGAAGCCGTTGATCGTGAAGACCGTGATCCGCGCCGCTCCGGC
>JALYLC010000500.1 GCA_030774435.1 Actinomycetota bacterium | reverse complement strand
TCGGGCAGGAAAGTCAATCTGCTCGCCGGCAGTGTGCCGGCGCCGGCCAGCCGCCGTCCGGCATGCCCGCCGGCCGGTTCGAGCGCGCGACTTGGGTCAAAGCTCGTACCGCCTAGCCGGTACAACTCTGTACGCCATAGGCGGTACAGGCCTCACGGAGACGTGGATGGCTCGGGACGGCAGGGACGGCAGTTGCGCTCACGCCCCGTCAGCGCGCGGCGATCGTGACCGGGAGCCGCGCTGCGAGGCGGCGGCGTCCGAGAGGGCAGCCTCGAAAACGGTTGCCTCGCCGTACTCGTCGTGGAGGTTCCACCACCCGTACGGCGCGGTCTGCGGATAGCCCTCTGGCGAGTCCTCCCACTCCTCCTGGCGTCCGAGCGCGGTGATGTCGAGGTAGCTCCAGGTGCTGCCCATCGCCTCGTCGCCGCGCTTGTCGATGAAGTACGTGCGGAAGATCCGGTCGCCGTCGCGGAGGAAGGCGTTGGTGCCGTGCCAGTCGTCCACGCCGAAGTCCACGTCGAAGTCGTCCGTAATCGTGTACCACGGGATCTCCCAGCCCATCCGCGCCTTCCAGCGCTTGATGTCCGCCTGCGGGGCACGCGACACGAACGCAAGCGTGGTTTCGCGGGCGTTCAGATGGGCGAGGTGCGCGACCTGATCGGCGACAAAGGAGCAGCCGCGGCAGCCACTCTCAGGCCAGCCGGAAACGCCAGGCTCGAAGAAGTAGCGGTAGACGATCAGCTGGCTGCGCCCCTCGAACAGGTCGAGCAGGCTCACGGGGCCATCCGGGCCATCGAAGGCGTAGTCCTTCTCGATGGCCATCCTCGGCATCCGGCGGCGCTCGGCGGCCAGTGCGTCGCGGGCGCGGGTGAGTTCCTTCTCCTTCACGAGCAGTTGCTCGCGCGCGGCTTGCCACTCCTCCGGCGACACGATCGGCGGCATGTTCATAGCGATTCGTCCTCCTTCAGGTATTCGTCGACGACATCGAACAGGCGCCCCCAGAGGACGCGCTGGTGATCCATCCAGTCGGCCGCCGCGCTGAGCGCAACCGGCTCGAGCGAGAGCCGATGCGTCCGGCCCTCGACCACGCGCTTCACGACGCCGGTCTCCTCCAGCACCTTCACGTGCTTCGAGATCGCGGGCTTCGACACCCCGAAGCCGCCGGTGGCGACGCCGACCGTCGCCGGACCTGCGGCGAGGCGCTCGACGATGCCGCGGCGGATCGGATGCGAAAGCGCCCTGAACGGATCGTTAACCATTAAGCGAACAATAGCACTCATGCGCGACACGTCGAAGGGCACCCCTCCTTTTCTATCGCGACCGGCGCGACGCCACGATCGCAGCGCTCGACGAGCTTCTCCCATCGGCACGGTGGCAGGGCGCCGCCGCCGGCCTGCACCTCCACGTAGCGTTGCCCGAAGATGTCGACGAGCGAGCGCTGACACTCGCCGCCTACGCCCGCGGCGTACTCGTCGAAGACGGCTCATGGCACTGGGCAGCCCCGGAGCACGCTCCACCCTCGATCATCATGGGGTACGGCTCGATGACCAAGCCTTTGATCCGCCAGGCCATCCGCATCCTCGCCGACGCAATGACTGCCGCGAGATCGGCAAGTTGACTCGATGACGAACTCGCTCGTTCGGACGCTTACCGCCGCCGGAGCGGCCGCCTGTTGGGCAGTGCTCGTGCTCGCCTGGGTTGCGGGGGCGTTGTACAACGCATCTCGAGATTCGAGTCGGCGAGCTGGACCGCGGTCAGGGTCGGCCGTTTTCATCGCCGCTGTGATCGTCATCGCGCTCGTCGTGTCGGCGATCCTCAGACTCGTGCCCGCGTCAGACTGGCGCGCAGCGACGGTCCATAGCATCTGGGTGCAGGTGCTCGGATCGGGCCTTCTGATCGGTTCGACGGCGTTTGCGCTGTGGGCGCGCGTCAGGCTGGGCAGGATGTGGAGCCTCGCGCCGATGGTCAAGGACCCTGACGGGCTGCGTACCGACGGCCCCTATGGCGTCACGCGCCATCCGATCTACACGGGCCTGCTCGGAATGCTGCTCGGCACGATGCTCGTCGTCGGACTGGGACGATCGCTCGTGATCTTTCCGGTGGGTGTCGTTCTCCTCGGGATCAAGATCCGCATGGAAGAGGCGCTGCTGCTGACGAGCTTTCCCACCGTCTACCCTGGCTACCGACGGCGAGTGCCCCAGCTTGTCCCGGGACTCCGGCTCCTTCGTCGCCGCCCCAACGCCGCCGATGGCTGAGCAGGTCTACGCGAGTTCTTGCAAGCGCTTTGCGCTCGCAGCAGCAGCCGGCTGGGCGCCGAGTCGCTTGAACGTTGTGTGCGCGGCACGCTGCTCGACGAGGCTCGACTCGCGGTCGCCGACGCCGCGATGCGCCTCGGCGAGGAGGGCGCGGGCATGTGCCCATTCGTAGGGTGCGTGGGCCTCTTGCCAGAGTCGTTGCGCCGCGGCGAGGTGCGTAACAGCCCCTGCGGTTGCTCCGTTCGCGAGCGCAACTGCGCCGATCGCGTGTTTGGCCGCGGCCAGCAGCGTCGGTGATCGATACGAGGCGGCGGTCTCTTCGAGCTCGGCGGCGGCGACCGCCGCCGCCTCACGGCTACCAGCCGCGAGCAAGGCGTCGACCTTCGCCGGCAGAAGCCAGGCCCGCTGATGCCCTGGCGGTGCAGGCGGGCGCCACGGGGACGTAGGCGCCGGGCCACCGTTGTCCGCCTAGTGAATAGGGATTCTGATTGTGAGACACTCCCGGGGTCGAGCGATCGAGCGACCTAAGGAGATCAAGGTGCACGCTGTTGTCGTCAGAGTCACGATCAACAATCGCGAAGCCGCCGACCAGAACCTGCGGGATCAGGTCGTGCCACGCGTCTCCCAGGCGCCCGGATTCGTGCACGGTTACTGGACGCGGAAGGACAACACAGGTCTCGCGATGGTCGTCTTCGAATCAGAAGCCGCCGCGACCCCCATGAGCGAGCAGGTCCCGAACATGGTCACCCCCGACGTCACGCTCGAGAGTGTGGAGGTGCGCGAGGTCGTCGCTCACGCGTGACCGATTGGGTCCGGGCCGAAGCATTCTCCGGACACCTCGAGCCGTTCAACCTCTCAGCTGTACGCGATCAGTGGCTCCACGATCGGCGAGCGCTCACGCTGCGTCCACTCTGACCGGTCGATCTGAAGGTCGCGTGCGTGCGGATGCTTCGCCTTGAGCCAGGATCCGTTGGGTCTTCTCGGGTTAGGTACCGCCGCCGACGAGGACCGCCGCCTCGCCCAGAGCGGCCAGATTCTCGGCGCGGCGACGTCCGTACGGGTGCCCGGCATCGGCGGGACGCATGCCGAGCCGGATGGCGAAGAACGTCAGCACCGCCGCGATGACGTCGCTGCTCGACTCGATGCCCGCCGAGACCAGACAGAGACTGCCGGCGACGAGGCCCGTACCGAGCTTCAGCGCCACAAGCAGTACGGCGGCACCGATCGAGATCAATGCGGTGCGACTCTGCCCGCGCGCCTCGCCGGTCGTCTGGGCAGGTTCCTTGGTATCCGGCGAAGTGGTCATCTGGCGACGGCGCGGGTGGAGACAACATGGTGGCCGCTGTCGTAAGTCATCCAGCTAGAGGCGATAGTCGTGTGCCTGGGCGTCGTGGTCGTGACCCCGCGCGTTGGACCGTTGGTCGGCGGCGTCGTCCTCGACGCCGAGTTCGGAGCCGGGGTCGCGTTGGACGGTGCGGAAGGACTGCCAGGTGATGCGGAGGATGACGAGTGTCATGAGCAGGCCGACGATCGGGTCGCCGATGTCCAGGCCGAGTGCGACGAGGATCGCGCTGGCGACCACGGAGAGGCTGACGAGGCCGTCGGTGCGTGCGTGTGCGCCGTCGGCGATCATCGCCGGGCTGTCAAGCCGGCGACCGGCACGGGTGCGAATCTGGGCGGCGACCTCGTTGCCGATGAAGCCGACGATCCCGGCGGCTGCCAGCGGCCACAGGTGGCCGATATGTTGGGGGTTGATGAGTCGTTCAATCGATTGCCAGAGCGCAACACAGGCGCTGGCGAAGATCGTCGCGACGACGAAGTAGCCGGCTCGCTTCTCGGCGGTGAACGAGCGCATTACGAACGCGATGCCTAGCGGTATCGCGGTCAGCGAGTCGCCGAAGTTGTGGATCAGATCGGCCAGCAGCGCCACACTGCCGGTCAAGAGGAAGACTCCGCCCTGCAGGGCCGTGGTGATCAGGAGTACGAGCAGGCTCCGGGAGACCGCGCGTACCCCTGCGCGCGACGAGACGATCGAACGCGCGACCAGCCCATGGCTGTGGCCGTGCCCGCCACCATCGCCCTCGTGCGGCTGGCCGTGGTCCGCGTGGCGCTCGCTGGAGCGCGTGCTCATGACGCCTCCTCGCGTCCGCGGACGGGGTTGGGCTGGCCGAGGCGCAGGTGCTCGGTGTGGAACACGGCCTCGTCGAGTAGCGCGGCCACATGGTCGTCGTGCAGGGCGTAGATCACTCGTTGCCCAGCGCGCTCGCCGATGACGAGTCCGAGATGGCGTAGTACCCGCAGTTGCTGGGAGACGGCGGACTGCTCCATCTCGACCGCCTCGGCGAGGTCGCCGACAGCGGCGGGTCCCTCCCGAAGGTGGGCGAGGATGCGCACGCGGCTGGGGGCGGCGAGCGCCTGCATGGTCTCCGCGACCTGGCGGGCGTCCTGGGCAGTGAGGCGGCTATGACCCGCTGTTCCTTCTACTCCGTGTGCCATCGCTACTCATGATAGCATGAATATCCGATCATGTCTTCGAATCCTCGTCTTATGGACTTCTCGGCCGACTCGACACGTCCCATCCGCATGGCGCGAACCATCCACACCCCCAGACGGTGCTGCCAAAGCCGCCCACGCTGCGCCATCTGCCCCGTCGTACTTCAACGCCTCGACGGCATGGGCCTCGCCGAGCGCACCGGCAAACGCACCTACAAACTCCGCGACCTCTGAGGCGTACTTCGGCCTTCAGTCCGTGTGCGGGTGCGGCAGGAGGAGGTGGCTGTCGACGACTGCTGCGGCCACGTCGAGGAGTTTCTGGCCGTTGTGGCGGGAGTGGTCGCGCAGCATCCTGAACGCCGTCTTGGCGTCGATGTCGTTGCGGCCCATGAGGATCCCCTTGGCCTGCTCGATCACCGCTCGCCGCGCGAATGCTCCCTGCAGGTTGTGGAGATCGGCGAAGCGCAGCAGCGTGACGTCGATCACACTCTGCAATTGCTCGGGGGACGCGTCGACGAGGTATGCGAAAACGCCGCGCTTGGCGGCCTCGCGTACATGAGCGTGGTTCTCGGCCGCAAGCAGTGCAATCACGGGACAGCTGGACATCTTCACGATCTGCTCGATCAAACCGAGCGCGCGCTGCAAGCAGAAACTCAGCTCGACCAAGGCCACGTCTGGCTCTTCCCGAGCGGTCAGCGCGGCGACTGCCCTGGGGTCGATCTCGCCTGCGATCACCTCGTGTCCGAGCCTGGCGACAACCTGGGCGAGCAAATCACGGCGCTCGCGGTGCTCATCCGCGATCAGCACCCGCAAATGCTCAAACTCGTTCGCAACCACTGCGTAGAGACGCTCTCTGCGCTCGCCACCGCCAGGGAAGAGCAGGTACGCACCAGATTGTAACAAACGTCACCTATCCGGTCGGCGGCCCAAGCGCGCAAAGTGCGCATTTGCTGCAGACCGGCACCCTCTGGATTTGAAGACCAGCACGAAAGGGAGCGATTGCAACTTCTTCTAGGCGGCAACGGGCCGCGATCGGCCCCCCACGGCAACTCGCTGGCGACCCGGAGGTCGTGGACGCGATCTGCGGAGCTCCGCTAGGAGCCGCGAGCTCTCCCCGATAGCTCGCGCCCGGCTCCGTGCGTGCGCAGCCGAGCCGCCGCCGCCGGAGGACTCCACGGCTGACTGCTGTGCCTTGGAGAAGGCCGAGTGGAAACGTCACGTGTCCCAGTGACGCGGCGCATCGCGATCGCCTATCACTTACAGACGTACCGCCCGCGCAAGCCGCGAATGCTCGTGATTGCAGGAATGCTCGGGCTTGCCAGTTGTGCTTGGTCTTGGTCGCTGATTGACGTTTGTCTTGACATCATGCATGCGACCATTCGCAGCTACCACGGTGTGGACCAGAATCGCACGGCTGAGCTGACGAGCAAGGTCAAGGAGACCCTCGTCCCGAAGCTGAGCGAGCGGCCCGGCTTCGCAGGGTACTACCTCGTGGACGCCGGCAACGGCATCTTCACCTCGCTCGGTCTCTTCGAGACACGCGAGCAGGGCGAAGAGTCGACCAAGCCCGTCACCAGGTGGATCCGAGACGAAAAGCTCGAGACGCTGATGCCCAACGAGCCCAAGATCACGACCGGCAAGGTCGTCGCCCGCAACAGCGAGCACGCCCTCATCGCGTAGCTCCAACCGAAGCACATCCGCAGAGAGGGC
>JALYLC010000499.1:5000-8055 GCA_030774435.1 Actinomycetota bacterium | reverse complement strand
AGCCCGTCACGGCCTGGATCGCCCGCAGCTCCGGCGGCCAGGACACGGTCTACGAGCAGCTCGACGGCGGCCGGCCGGCGCTGCTCTATCGCGAGACGCGGCCCAACACCCAGCTGACGGCGCTGGCACCTTTGGACGGCGGTCGCGTCGCCGTGGTGGCGCTGCACAGCGCCAACGGCGCGCGCAACGCGAGCGTGCTGCTCGTGACGCCCGGCGTCCCGAAGCCGGCGGTGCTGGCGGCGTCGGCGCCCTCGCCGGCGAGGCAGACCTACAACCCCGCGCTCTCGAGCTTCGGCCAGAGCGTGGCGTTCCGGCGGCGCGTCGGATCCGAGCGCGGGCTGGCCGATCAGATCATCGTCATCGACGTGCTGCGCGGCAGCACGCGCATCGTTGCGACCGCGCCGCTACGGTCCGCGCGCCTCTCCGACCCCTCGCTCGGCTACGGGCGCGTGGTCTGGAGCGCGGCCGTGATCGCCGGCGGCCGCCTCGTGCGCTCGAGCGTGCTGGCGACGCCGGCGTGACCGACATCGCCGGCTGGTGCGCGCGCAGCAGCCTGGAGGTCGCGCGCGACCTGGTCGGCAGCGAGTTGCTGGTCGACGCCGTGGGCGGCCGCATCGTCGAGTGCGAGGCCTACATGCGCGACGACCCGGCGTCGCACTCCTTCCCTGGCCCGACGCCGCGCAACACGAGCATGTTCGGGCCTGCGGGCCGGGTCTACGTCTACCGGAGCTACGGCATCCACTGGATGCTCAACATCGTCTGCGGCGCAGAGGAGGGCGCGGGGGAAGCCGTGCTGATCCGTGCGCTCGAGCCGACGGCCGGCCTCGAGCAGATGCGCGCGCGGCGAGGGCGCGAGGCGCTGGTCGAGCTCTGCCGGGGACCCGGGCGCCTCGGCCAGGCGCTCGCCGTAGGCCCCGACCTCGACGGCGAGGTGATCGGCGCCGGCCGCATCGAGCTGCATCCGCTGCCGCCGCCCGGGCCCGTCGTGCAGACGACGCGCATCGGCATCACTCGCGCCCAGGAACGGCCATGGCGGTTCCTGCTCGCGGGCTCGCCCTACGTCAGTCCGTCCCGTCGCTCACGATCAGCGTCACGAGCGCGCCCTTCGCCGCCAGCTTGAGCGGTATCGGGTACTGCGAGTAGACGCGGCCGGCGGGCTTGCCGTAGGCGCCCCTCGTCTCGCGCACCTTGAAGCCCGCGACGCGCAGCGCCGAGCGCGCCGCCACGTCGTTGAGCCCGATCAGGTCCGGCACGGTCACCCAGGTCACCGGCTTCGCGATGGACACCTGCACGCGCCCGCCGAGCTGGATCGGCTCGCCCGGGGGCGGATCCTGCGCGAAGACCTTGCCGGCCGGTTCGCCGGCGGGCGGCACGGCCTCGACGATCTCCGGCAGCAGCCCGGCGCGGTCGAGCGTGAGCTGCGCCTGGTGCTGGCTCGTGCTCGTCACCTCGGGCGTCGGGATCACGGTGCCCGTGCAATGCGATGTCTGGGTCGGCATCTTCGCGTAGGCCATGACGACCGAACGCGCGCGCGGGCAGTTGGGGCCCGCGAGGTTGCCGGTGGCGGGATCGATCCGCACCTCGGCGCCGGCGACCTGGGCGGGCGACGGCCAGTCATGCACCTTCGTGCCCTCGAGCGCGGGCTGCGTGAACGCCCGCCACAGCAGCGCGGGGTAGGTGCCGCCGAACACCGGCCCGCCATGGAACTGCTTGACCATCGGCACGCGGATCGTCGGGAAGCCGTTCCAGACCGACGTCGTGAGCGTCGGCGTCATGCCCACGAACCAGGCGTCGACGAAATCCTCGGTCGTGCCCGTCTTGCCGGCCGCCGGGCGCGGGAAGCCCGAGATCTTGTGCGCCGTGCCGACGCGGATCACGCTGCGCAGCATCGCGATGGCCGTCAGCGCGCTCTCGCGCGAGACGACCTGGTCGCGCTGCGGCGTGTTGCGGTCGATCACGTGGCCGCTGGCGTTCTCGACGCGCCGGATCGCGATCGGCGTGAGCGTCGGGTCGGGCACCTCGCCGGGACCCGGCTTGCGCACGGGCAGCGATCCGGTCACGCGCACGCCCTCGTTGGCGAGCGTGGAGTACGCGAGCGCCATCTCGATCGGGGTGCAGCAGTGCCGCAGGCCGCCCAGCGCGATCGCGGGGTCGGCGCCGATCGGGCGCGCGATGCCCATCAGGTGCGCGACCCGGCGGATGCGCTCGGTGCCGATGCGCAGCGCGAGCTGGGCGAAGACCGTGTTGTCCGAGAACGTGGTCGCCGTCGTCAGCGGTATCAGTCCGCGGTAGGCGCCCTCGTCGTTTCGCACCGACCAGACGGCGCGGCCCGGCAGCTCGATCGTGAGCCTGTGGGAGACGAACTCCGTCTGCGGCAGGATGCCCTCCTCGAGCGCCGCCAGCAGTACGAAGATCTTGAACGACGAGCCCGGCTGGCGCACCGCCTCGGTCGCAAGGTTGAATTTGCCGTAGACCGTGTTCGTGTAGTCGCGGCCGCCCACCATGGCCTTGACCTCGCCCGAGGGCGGGTTGATCGCGACCAGCGCCGCCTCGGGGCGGCGCTTCGGCAGCGTCGCGCGCACGGCCTTGAGCGCCAGCCGCTGCATGCGCGGGTTGAGCGTGGTGTAGACGCGCAGGCCGCCGCCGAGGGCCTTCTGGCGCCCGTAGAGGTTGATCAGCTGCTGGCGCACGTAGTCGACGAAGTAGTTCGCGATCGTCTTCTTCTCGGGCGGGAAGCCGATTCTCCGCCCCTCGGGCAGCAGCGGCTTGGAATCCGCGAGGCGGTACTCGAAGGCATCGATGTAGCCCTGCTGCAGCAGCTTGCCCAGCACGAGCGTGCGACGGTCCGTGGCCGCCTTCGGGTGGCGGACCGGGTCGTAGGTCGTCGGGTTCTGCACCATGCCGGCGAGTAGGGCGGCCTGCTGGGGCTGCAGGTCCTTCGCGTGCACTCCGAAGTACACCTCCGCTGCAGCCTCGACGCCGTAGGCGAGGTGGCCGAAGTAGATGGTGTTGAGGTACTCCTCGAGGATCTTCTGCTTCGACCAGTGCTGCTCGA
>JALYLC010000498.1 GCA_030774435.1 Actinomycetota bacterium | reverse complement strand
CGGCCCTGCAGCTTCGCGTGCAGCTCGCCCTCGGCCGGCGCGACGGCCAGGCAGCCGATCAGCGGCCGTGTCGGCAGCGTCGTGCGCTCGTCAAAGCGCAGGGAGCCGCCCTGCGCCGGGTAGACCGCACAGGCGCTCTCGTCGTCCCACCACTCGTACGGCTCCTCGGCCGTGTAGGAGCCGTAGACGACGACGCCGGGCGTCGTCACCTCGACCGCGTGGATCGTGACCGCGATTGCGTCGCCCGCCTTCACGCCGGCCACGGCGATCGGCCCCGTCACGGCCCACTTGAGCTTCTCGGCCTCCGCGTAGCGCTCGGGCGTGAAGTCACCGGCCGAGGCGAACGAGTTGTAGAAGCCCTCCACGGACTCGACCTCGAAGCGCTCGCCGGCCTGCGCCGTCCCGATCGACGGGTGGCCGGGGCTGTAGGAGAACTTCGCGTCGCTCGCGAGGAATCGCTGCATCTGGGCGGCGAGACTATCGTCCCCCGCATGCAGTCGCTCACCGATCAGGTCGCCGTCGTCACGGGCGCCGCCCGCGGCATCGGCCGCGGCATCGCCGCCGTCCTCGCCGCCGAAGGCGCGCGCGTCGTCATCGCCGACATCGACGCAGCCGCGGCGGAGCGCACGGCCGCGGAGGTGGGGGAGGGGGCGATCGCGGTCGCGACCGACGTCACCGACCGCGCCTCGGTCGAGGCGCTGGCGGCAGCGGCGCTGGCGGCGTTCGGCCGCATCGACATCCTCGCGGCGAACGCGGGCATCTATCCGAGCACCGAGCTCGCAGCGATCGACGACTCGCTCTGGGATCGCGTCATGGACATCAACGTCAAGGGCGCGCTCCACGCCGTTCAGGCCTGCACGCCGGCGATGCTGGCGCGCGGCTACGGGCGTATCGTGCTGACCTCCTCGATCACCGGGCCGGTCACGGGTCAGGTTGGCTTCGCCCACTACGGCGCGTCCAAGGCCGCGATGCTCGGCCTGATGCGGTCCGCCGCGGTCGAGCTGGCGACGAGCGGGGTCACCGTGAACGCCGTCATGCCCGGCAACATCGAGACGCCCGGGCTGGCGGAGACGAGCGAGGAGCACCAGCGGCTGATGTTCTCGTCCATCCCGATGGGGCGCTTCGGGACGGCCGAGGAGGTCGGCTGGGTGGTGCGCTTCCTGGCTTCGCCCGAGGCCGCGTACGTGACGGGCCAGACGCTGATCGTCGACGGCGGCCAGGTGCTGCCCGAGGCGCCCAACTAAAAGGTCGCTTGACACGTCCTCTAGTACAGGCGAGTCTGCCGGTCATTCACGCGCGTCGACTGTGGGGAAGCGAGGAACGATGGCGAAGAAGCACGTTCTGGCGGTGCTCGGAGCGACGCTCGCGCTGGGCGCCGCGGCGTTCGCGACGACCGCTGCATCCCAGCAGACGCGGCCGCTCGCGGACGACCCGAACAACGCGAACCTGACCTACTGGTACTGGGCCGAGCCCGATGCGCCGGGCGCCAACGCCTGGCTCAAGAAGGAAGTCGCGGCCTACGAGAAGGCGCATCCGAAGGTCAAGATCAAGATCGTCATCCAGTCGACCGACACGCTGACCTCGGCGTTCACGACGGTGGCCCAGACCAAGAGCGGGCCCGACATCGCCACGCAGTGGGCGACGCTCCCCGTGCTGACGCCGGCCTGGAACGGCTGGTCCGTGCCGATCTCCGACTACGTACCCGCCAGCGAGAGCAAGAACTGGATCGGCACCGGCGAGAACATGTCGGCCGGCAAGCTGTGGGCGATGCCGCAGTACCTGCTCGGCATCCCCTTCGTCTGGAACAAGGCCATGTTCAAGAAGGCGGGCCTCGACCCCAACAAGGGTCCGAAGACCTGGGCCGAGTTCCTGGCCGACGCCAAGAAGCTCAAGGCGGCCGGCTTCACGCCGTTCGGGATGGGCAACAAGGACGGCTATGGCGGGGCCTGGTTCTTCTCGCTGATCGGCAAGCAGAACCTCAACTCGATCGACGAGCTCAAGGCCGCGATGATCGGCAAGGCCAAGTTCTCCGACCCGAAGTTCTCGGGCTTCTTCCAGGCGCTCGCCGACCTCAAGTCGAAGGGCTATCTGAACTCGGACGTGGCGTCGATCGCCTTCGAGCAGGGCCTGCAGCTGTTCGGCCAGAAGAAGGTCGCGATGTCCTGGGTCACCGACGGCAACGTCGCGGCCGCCTCCAAGGCGCTCGGCGGCTCGAAGGCCATGGGCGTCGGGCCCATCCCTGTGTGGGGCAAGGGCAAGCTCGCGAAGAGCTATGACACCACGCAGTCGTCGTCGGCGTTCATCACCAAGTGGTCGAAGCACCCGAAGGCCGCAGCGCAGTTCCTGACGTTCCTGCACTCGCCGCCGGCGCTCAAGGACTGGTACAAGGCGACGGGCGTGTTCCCGGCCGACAAGCGCTTCCCGGCCTCGCTCGTGACCGATCCGATCGCCAAGCAGCAGCTGAAGCTGGACCAGTCCGCCGTCTCGGTCTGGCCCGAGAACTTCGTGCCGCCGCAAGTCGACGGCAACGCCGACCTGGCGGGCGGTGAGCTGATCACGTCGGGCTCGGGCTCGCCCGCCGACGCCGTGAAGCTCTGGGAGAGCGAGCTCGCGAAGTGGAAGACCCAGCATCCGGACGAGTTCAAGAACTACCAGAAGTGGGTCACCGGGGGCTGATCGCCCGGAACGTGGGCGCGACGACTCATGAGGGGCTCCGCCGCCGGCGCCGTCGGCGGCGGGTGCTCTGGCCATACCTCTACGCGCTGCCCGCAGTCGGGGCGATGGTGTTCGCGTTCGGCTACCCGCTCGTGCAGGTCGTGCGCGACAGCTTCTACGCCGGGTCGTTCGATTCCCCGATCTGGGTCGGGCTCGACAACTACAAAGGCGTCATCGACGACCCGGAGTTCCGCCAGTCGCTCCAGAACAACCTGAAGCTGCTGCTTGCGGTGCCGGTGATGCTCGGGATCGGGCTTGCGATCGCGCTGGTGCTCAACGAGCGCATCCGCGGGATGCGGCAGTACCAGGCGATCGTGTTCCTGCCGTACGTGCTGCCGGCGACGGCGATCGGGCTCGCGTTCTCCTACCTCCTGCAGGGCAACGGCGTGCTCAACACGGCGCTGCGCGATCTGCACCTGGGAGCGCTCGCGCAGGATTGGCTCGGCAACTCACACCTGGCGATCGTCTCCGTCGGGGGCCTCGTCGTCTGGCAGCAGCTCGGCTTCGGCGTGGTCGTGTTCACGGCCGCGCTGCTCTCGCTCCCGCCCGAGACCGCCGAGGCGGCGCGAATCGACGGCGCGGGATGGTGGAGCCTGCAGTTCCGCGTCCTCGTACCCCAGATCCTGCCCATCATCGAGCTGCTGACCGTGATCCAGGTGATCACGGTGCTGTCCTGGGTCTTCAACTACGTCTACATCCTCACCTCCGGCGGTCCCGGGTACGCCTCAAGCGTGATGGAGCTGTACATCTGGCGCAGCTTCTCGAACGGAGCCAACGGCACGGCCGCGAGCGTGGCCGTGATGCTGCTGGGGATGGCGAGCGTGTTGATCGGGCTCTCGCTGTGGGTGCGGCGCAGGGCGGCGGCCGTATGAACGGCGCGCTCGGTAGCCGCCTCGTCGGCATCGTGGCGCGGCACGCGTTCCTGGTGATCATCAGCCTGGCGGCGCTCTACCCGCTCTGGTTCATCGTCTCGACGGCGCTCAAGACCAACGTCGATTACCAGGCCGACCCGACTGGCTTCCCCACGCACCCGACGTTCAGCGCGCTGCGCTCGATCGTGTCCGACCAGCCGCTGCCGCGCTGGATGTGGAACAGCTTCCTGGTCACGGTCTCCTCCGTGGCTGTCTCGACGCTGATGGCGCTGCTCGCCGCCTATGCGGCCGTGTTCGGCCGCTTCCGCGGTCACAAGGTCTTCCTCTCGACGAGCGTGGCATTGATGGTCGTGCCGCCCGTGACGCTGCTCGTGCCGATGTTCGTGTTCATGGTCCACCGCGGCTGGGTCAACCACCTGCAATCGGTGATCATCTTCTACGCGGGCCTGCTGGTGCCGTTCGCGATCTTCTTCCTGGCGAACTTCTTCCGCACCGTGCCGCAAGAGCTGATCGAGGCGGCCTCGGTCGAGGGTGCCGGCCCGTTCACGGTGCTGCGGCAGGTCGTCATGCCGCTCTCCGGCGCGGCGACCTTCACGCTCGTGATCGTGCAGGCGATCTGGGTCTGGAACGAGCTGCTGATCGCGCTCGTGTTCCTGCAGGACGAGAACGCGCGCACGCTCAACGCCGGCCTCGCGCAGTTCCAGGGCCGCTACGCGACCAATCAGCCGCTGGTGCTGGCGGGTGCGCTCGTCTCGATCGCTCCTGTCGTCCTGCTCTATCTCTCGGGCCAGCGCTTCTTCGTGCGCGGGCTGACCGCCGGCATCGGCAAGTAGGGCTAGGCTCAGGCCTCGAGTGCGGCGAGCACCTCGCCGCACTGCCGCACGGTCGTCTCGGTGATCGGATCGAGCACCAGGATGGCCTCGTGCGCGCCCGCCTCGGCCAGGTCGCGCAGGGCACGGGCCATGTGATCGGGGCTGCCCGTGAGCGGCGGCGCATCGTCGTTGCGCGGACGCTCGCCCGCCGAGGGGTCGAACGAGACGAGGACGCAGGCGCTGCGCTCGACCTCCGCGGGATCCTTCCCGGCGCTCTCCGCGATCGCGCTGATCTCGGCGTTCCTGACCGCGAAGCCGCCGGCCGTGTTGCCGTACGCATCCCACCACGTGTTCCAGCTGTCGGCGTAGGGGAGGGTCGCGGCGAGCTGCCGAGGGCCGCTCGTGCCGAGCATGATCGGCGTCACGCGCGCGGACGGTGGCAGCAGGACGGCGTCCTCCACCTGCCAGAAGCGCCCCTCGCTGGTGACCCGCTCGCCCGCCAGCAGCCGGCGGATGATCTCGAAGCTCTCGAGGAAGCGCGAGGCGCGGTGGTCCAACGGCAGCCCGAAGGCGCGAAACTCCGGCTCGTTCCAGCCCGATCCGACGCCGAGCACGAAGCGCCCGCCGCTGATCTCGTCGATCGCAGCGGCCATGCGCGCGACCAGGCCCGGCGGATGAAACCCGAGGCACGCCACGAGCGGCCCGATCACGACGCGCTTCGTCACGCCGGCGAGCGCCGCCATGACCGTCCACGCGTCCCACGGCCCGCGCTCCGGGCGGCCGTCCTCCCGGTAGAGCAGGTGATCGCCGATCCAGATCGAGTCGAAGCCGACCTCCTCGGCGGCGCGCGCCATGGCCTCGTACTCGGGCCAGCGCACGATCCGCTCGACCTCCGGCAGTTGCACTCCGACGCGTAGGGGACGCGGCATCGGCGCACTCTAGAAAGCCTGGGAGCGGCCAAGTGGCACACGCGGCGTGTGTCATTTGGCGGCGCGAGCCGCCAGATGGGGTCTGACCCCAGGTGGCGGAGCCTGACCCCAGGGTGGCGATCCGCTCAACCATGCGCTTCTTGGGCATCGAAGCAGTTCCGAGCCCCTCGCCGAGAGTGCCTCGACGCGACCTCGTGAACGACCGGCTCTCCGCATGCCTAAACGACTTGCGGCTCTGCTGGGCAGGTTGGTGCCAGGCTCCGCCAGGCGGGGTCAGACCCCGCCAGGCGGGGTCAGACCCCAAGTGGCCGACCCAAGTGGCCGACCCCAAGTGGCCGGCTGCGGAGGGCCGTTGCGAGCGGAACAGGAAACGCCGCCGGTGCGCGAACGCACCGGCGGCGTATTGCTTTCGGGCCTACCAGTCGAAGCCGGCGGGCTGGATGCGCTGGTTCGCGTGGAACAGGTCGTACGGGTCGAAGCGCTCGCGGATCTCGCGCAGGCGGTCGTGATTGGTGCCCGGGTAGAAGGTCTCGCTGTCGACCGCGCGCTCGGCGAAGTTGAAGTAGTTCTGCTCGGCTCGCCAGGGTGCGATGGCCTCGCCGATGACGTCGAGGTGCTGCTCCTGCGCCTGCGCCGCCTCGGACGTGAACGGCAGCCCGACCGAGAAGAGCACGAAGTCGCCCTCGAGATGGGAGACGGCACCGGCGTACGGCGCCTGGCGGCCGAGTGCGCCACCGAGCTGGCGTAGCTCCACCGAGATGAAGGGCGACCCGGAGCCGGGCCCTGCGACCTCGACGAGGGCCTTGATGGCCTCGTCCGGCAGGCTCTCGATGATGGCGCCGTCGCCGATGGCGGGAGTGTTGCCCTCGGGGTCGGCGTGCAGGCGGACGAGCCCGGCGGCCGGCATCGTCGCCATCGTGGACATCTCGGGCTCGAGCGCGAGCAGCGGAGCGATCAGCTCGCGCCCGCTCTCCTCGTCGCCCATGTAGGCGACCTCGACGATCACGATGTTGCGGCCGCGCAGCGGTTCCGGGATCACCTCGATCGGTGGCAGCTGGAGGATGCGGCCGGCCGACGTGACCTCGTCGGGCGTCGTCTCGGTCCAGTCGCGCCAGGCGGCTAGCACCTGTTCTGACTGCTCCCACGGCCAGATCAGTCAGCCGGCGAAGACGGTCTCGAGCGGGAACAGCTTGAACTCGAACGCCGTGACGATGCCGAAGTTGCCGCCGCCGCCGCGCAGCGCGAAGAAGAGGTCGCGCTCGTGGGTGTGGTCGACGCGGTGAAACTCGCCGTCGGCCGTCACCAGCTCGATCGCCGTCAGGGAGTTGGCTGCGAGCCCGTGCTTCCGGGCGAGCCAGCCCATGCCGCCGCCGAGCGTGTAGCCCGCGACGCCGATGTCCGGCGAGGAGCCGTGCAGGACGGCGAAGCCGTGCTCGGCTGCTGGGGTCACGACGTCCTCCCAGATCGCTCCGGCGCCGACGCGGGCCTGCTGGGCCTCGACGTCGATCTCGACGCCGCGCAGCTCGTGCGTGCGCACGAGGACGGCCGTTGGCCACCGCGAAGCGCACGACCGCCTGCACGTCGGCGGAGTTGGCGGGCACGACGATCAGCGGGGGCTGCTGGTCGAAGGCGACGTTCCAAGGCGTGCGCGCCTCGTCCCAGCCTTCGTCGCCGGGGGCGAGGACGGATCCGCGGATTGCATCACGCAGAGCTTCGAGATCAACGCTCGAAGTGGAATCGGTGGTAGCCATGCGGAAGCCTCGCTTGGGTCTCTGTGAGAAACGCCGACCCGCCTGCCGAGTCGCCGTGTGCAACGACCGCAGCATCGAATTCCGCGCCGGCCGCGATCGTGCGGAGCGCCTGTGTCCTTCGGTGCGGTTATCCGTAGGCGCCCGCGTGAGGGCCGCCGACCCGCCCAGCCACCCACGAGCAGGGGCACGTCGAGATCAGAGGCGCCCCGGCGCGACCGCGAACGTCGCCGGTGCGCGGCGCTTCCCTAAGCTCTCGCGGGGATCAGGCGAACGGGATCAGCCGCAGACGCGAACGGCGTTCGACTTCGCCTTGAAGGTCTTCGTCTTGAGTGCGGCGTACGGCTGGCCGTTCAGCTCGCTGCCGATTTGCCTCAGTCCGGCGTGCG
>JALYLC010000497.1 GCA_030774435.1 Actinomycetota bacterium | reverse complement strand
GACCGGTTTCCAGAGCTCGTCGATCGCTTTGATCGGGTCGGCTGGGACCTGTTCGATCGAGAGCTCGAGGTGTTCTGCCCAGAGCCGACGGCGTGTGCGGCTGGCGAGGTCGGAGTCGTGGGCGACGAGGTTCACTTCGGTGTCGTTGAAGAGCGAGTGCTCGTTCAGGTTGGCGGAGCCGAGGGTGAGCCAGGCGTCGTCGATGATCGCGATTTTTGCGTGGACGTAAGACCGGGTCGAACAGCATGCCGGAGCGGGCGTACAGCGTGCAGGCGAGTATTTGGCCGGCGTCGGCGTCTTCTTCGACCAGCTCGCCGAGGACGCCGCGGGTGTCGTCGGTGCCGCTGGTTGGCTTGGCTGGGAGTACGAGCAATAGTCGGAAGTCGGGGTTGTGCGGGTCGGCGAGTTTGGCGTGGAGTGCGGCGGCGATCTCGGGTGGCCAGAGGAACTGGTTTTCGATGTAGATGAACTGTTGTGCGGCTTGGACGACGCGGAGGTAGGACTCGAGGATGCGGAAGTCGCCTCGTGGTGCCGCGGTATAGACGCGCTCGGGCACCGTGCGCACGATCTGCAATTCGATCGCACCGGCGGGTTCGCTAGGGATGACCGGGGCGAGCGTTTCGCCGGTGACTTCGTGCCAGCGCATACGGAAATGCTCGGCGACATCGCTGACCGCCGGCCCCTCGATCTTCGCGCAAGCGTCGTGCCAGCCCAGACTTGCCCGCGCCGGATGTTCGTTTGGTGTCGTAGCGGTCGCCGGATTCCGAGGTGAGATCGATCCCGCCCACGAACGCGACGCGATCGTCGATCACGATTGTCTTTTCGTGGTGGCAGTGCAGGGGTCGTTCTTTCTGGTCCAGGCCGCATTGGATTCTTCTGTGTCGGGTGAGCTGGTCGCGCATCTTTCGTACGTCGCCTCGTGATGGGCGAAAGAGCGGCAACGGCGCTCCGGCCCAGGCGAGTACGCGCACGTCCACGCGCTCGGCGAGCTGGGCGAGGAGGTTGCGAAGCACGAGTCGCTCACCCTCGCGTACGAGTGCGAAGTCCGGTGAGAAGTACCAGCCGGTCAGATGGACATGCGAGCGGGCTCGCTGCAGCTCCGCCGCGATGACCGGCAGCGCCTGCGCGCCGTCGATCAGAACATCGACCGCGTTGCCTGATCGCGCTGGCGGATCTCCAGCCGCCCATCCGCCGAGTGGCGGGTCGAGTGCGCGTTCCCAGCCGATCCGCCGCAGTCGCCGCCGATGATGGGCACAGATCTGCTGGCTGAGCTGGCCTCCGAACCAACACTCGGCCAGGAGCAGCAACGCCAGCGGCGCCGCTCGGAACCGCTCGAGGCGGGAACGTCCAGGCGGCTCGACATCGTCTGCGCTCAAATTTTGCGGTAGCGCGCGTCGCTGAGCGAGTAGAGCGCGAACGCGATCAGTCCAGCGGCGACGACGCCGAGCAGCAAGGGGCCGTACGAGCGGTGCACGATCTTGGCCAGGGCGCCGTCGAGACCTACTGCGGCGCCCGGGTTGTAGTCGACCGCGGCCTTAATCAGGAAGATCCCGACCAGCCCGAAGACGACCATCCGCGCAAGGTGCCCGATCGTCCCGAGCCGGCTAATCCACTCCTTCACCCGGGGCGGCATCTCCTCGACCTTCGAGTCCTTGAGAAACTTCTTCGTGATCCCCCGGTAGCCCTGGTAGAGACCGACTCCGACCATCACGGCTCCGGCGATGCCGACAATCCAGGTGCCCGCAGGCCAGCCGAAAACGCCCGCTGTGGCGTTCTTGGGGCTGCCCGCGCTCCCTCCTCCGCCGGCGCCCAGCAAGATCTCGATCGCGAGAGCGCACAATGCCCCGTACGCAATCCCGCTCGCAAGCGCCGAGACGCGGTCGAAGCCCGTATCTGATCCCTCGGGGCCGTGCCCGATCCCGGCGCGGACCAGCCGCCAGAGGGAATAGCCGCCGAGACCGATCGCGACAAGCGTGAGGAGAACTTTGCCGAACGGTTGGCGCGCAACCGTATGCAACGCACCCTCCTGGTTCGTCAGCTTGCCTCCGTGCCCGAAGGCGAGCTTGAGGGCGAGAATCCCGATGATTGCGTAGACGAGCGCGCGGGCGACGAACCCCGCCCGTGCAAGCCACTCGAATGCGTGTGACTGAACGAAGCTCTCACCGGCGACACCAGCGGAGTCGAGCCCCCTCGTTGACCGTGAATCGTGCATCGATTGGGTTCCTCTCAGATGCCGCCTCGAAAGCACGAGAGGGCTCAGATCATGGCGGCGCGCTCAAAATGTCTTCTCCGAAAGAGCTGGCCCGGAAACGTCGGCGGGCGGAGACTCGGGTCTGACTGGCGCATCAGGCTCGTGTAGGAGTGATGAAGAAGGTGCAGCCCGTATCGTCGCCGCGCAGCATGCAAAGCGGCTCTTCAATTTCGACTGGCTGCCCGTAGTAGCGAGAGACGCCGACCACTAGGCCTTCGAGCATTTCGCAGAGGTGACGCTCGGAGGTGTAGGAGAGCGCGACACCATGTTCGCCTAGCGTCGTCGCGCGCAGCCGGGGCGGTGCGCAGCCCGGAATCGAGTCACGCACGAGCCGGTGG
>JALYLC010000496.1 GCA_030774435.1 Actinomycetota bacterium | reverse complement strand
CCCACAGCCGCTCGACGTGCACGCGCAGGCCCTCGGCGCCGACCGTCGCGAAGCCGAGGTAGGCGACGAGCGAGAGCTGCGGGCGGGTGCACTCGAGCGTGCGCGTGCCCATGTTCTCGTCGCCGGCATCGCCGCTTCGGAAGAGGTAATCGGCCTTCTGGGCGAATGCGCCGTACGCATCTCGCGCGCGCGCGTGCGCGAGAAGGGAGCAGAGCGCGGGGAAGGGCAGCGTCTTGTGGAGATCCCACACGACTGAGTCCGCGCGCCCGATGCTGGCGAGCCGCGGCGCGAGCGCGGGGCTGAGCGACGCGGAACCGCCGTGCGCGGCATCGACGTGCAGCCACAGTCCCTCGGCGTCGCAGATGTCGGCGATCTGCTCGAGCGGGTCGAACGCGCCGGTCGCCGTCGTGCCGGCGCTCGCGACCACCGCGATGGGCCGCTGCCCGCGGGCGCGCGCCGCGGCGATCTCGTCCGACAGGGCATCGGGCCGCATGCGGAAGCGCTCGTCGCTCGCGACCGAGATGGCGCCGGACTCGCCGAAGCCCATGATCTGGGCGGCCCGCGCGGTGGAGTAGTGAGTCTGGTCGCTCGCCAGCAGCGCGAGCGGCGGGCCGCCGTGGGCCCCGTCGCGCCAGACGTCGAATCCCGCCTGGGCCTGGCGTGCGGCGAGCAGGGCCGTCAGCGTCGCGATGGTGCCGCCGTGCACGATCATGCCGCCGGCCGTCGCGGGCATCGACAGCCGCGCGATGAGGTGCTTCGAGAGCGCGAGCTCGCACGCGCCGCCCGCCTGGCTGAGCTCGTAGATCGCGCCCGAGCCGTTGATGACAGCCACCACGAGCGAGCCGAGCGCCGTCAGCGGCAGCGGAGCGGCCAGCTGGTGCCCGACGTACGCGGGATGGTGCGTGACCGTGCTCTCGGAGAGCATCTGCTCGACCAGCGCGAGCGGATCGGCGCCGCCGGCGAAGTCGGCCGGCCAGCGCTCGGACATGCCCGCCGGGTCGAGAGGGTGCGAGACGGGGACGGCGCGCGCGCCCGCAGCCGTGAGGTGCTCGGCGAGGCGATCGATGACGGCATGGCCCCACGCCCGGAACTGCTCGGGGTCGCGCGCTGCCCGCAGCCCCTCGGAACTCATCTGCAGTTCATCCGAGCGCGTTCTCGCCAGTCAGGTCGCGACCGACGATGAGGGTGTGGATGTCGTGCGTGCCCTCGTAGGTGTCGACCGTCTCGAGATTGAGCATGTGGCGGATCACGGGGTACTCGGTCGTGATGCCGTTGCCGCCGTGCATCTCGCGTGCCAGGCGGGCGCCCTCGAGCGCTACCCGCACGTTGTTCCGCTTGGCCATGCTGACCTGCGCGTAGTGCATCTCGCCGGCGTCTTTCAGCTGCCCGAGGCGCCGGGCCATCAAGAGGCCCAGCGAGTGCTGCGTGGCGAGCGTCGTCAGCTTCTGCTGGACGAGCTGGCGCGCGGCGATCGGTCGCCCGAATGTCTGGCGCGTCTTCGTGTAGTCGAGCGACGCGGTGAGCGAGGTCTCGAGCGACCCGAGCGCACCCCAGGCGATGCCGTAGCGGGCCTGAGTGAGACATCCGAGCGGGTACTTGAGGCCGCCCTCGACGGGGAAGCGTGCCGATTCCGGCACGCGCACGTCTTCGAGCACGATCTCGCCGGTGATGCTCGCGCGCAGGCTCGCCTTGCTGTGCGTGACGGGTGCGCTGAAGCCCTTCGCGTCCGACTCGACCAGAAAGCCCTGGATGACGTCGTCGTCGTCCTTGGCCCAGACCACCGCGACGTCCGCCAGAGGGCTGTTCGTGATCCACATCTTGGAGCCGTTGAGCACGTAGTCGCTGCCGTCGCGGCGCGCGCGAGTGCGCATTGCGCCGGGGTCGCTGCCGCCGTCGGACTCGGTCAGGCCGAAGCAGCCGACGATCGACCCTGAAGCGAGCTCGGGCAGGTACTTGCGCTTCTGATCCTCGGAGCCGTACGCGTAGATCGGGTACATGACGAGGCTGCCCTGGACGCTCGCCGAGGAGCGCACGCCTGAGTCACCGCGCTCGAGCTCGTAACAGATCAGGCCGTAGGCGGTGCTCGAGATCCCGCTGCCGCCGTAGGAGGCGGGCGTGGTCGGGCCGAGGATGCCGAGCTCGCCCATCTGCGTCATCAGCTCGCGCGGAAGCGTGTCTGTGTCCCACCAGCCCTGCACGTGCGGGACGATGGCCTCGTCCACGAAGGCCCGGACGGTCGCGTGGATCTCGCGCTCCTCGTCGGCGAGACCTTCGAGGGCCTTGAAGTAGTCGAACACGGATCTCCTTGCCGTTGTGCTACTGGTCGGCGGTCGCGCGTCGTGCGGCCTTCATCGCGCGCTTGTGCGCCTGGTACGCAGCGAGCTCCTCGGACGTGCGCACATCGCCGAGCGTCGGGTGGTCGGGGAGCAGGGCTTCGATGCCGGACGGCCGCACGCCGAACTGGCGAGCGAGCAGCGTCAGCACCGTGCGCACCTTCATCTCGCCGAAGCCGGGGAGCTCGCCGAGCCGGGCGCGCAGGTCGTCGCCGCTCACCGCGTCGCGCCAGATCCGCGCAGCGTCGCCGCCGTAGCGCTCGTCGAGGAACGCGCAGAGGTTGCGCACGCGCTCGGCCATGGCGCCGGGGAAGCGATGCAGTGCCGGGCGTTCGCGGAAGGCGGCCGCAAGCTCGTCCGGATCCATCGCGGCAATGCGCGCGACGTCGAGGTGCCCGATGCGCTTGCGCAGCTCGAGCGGGCCGGCGAACGCCTTCTGGACCGTGACCTGCTGGTCGAGGACGAAGCCGATGAGGAGCGCGGCGGGATCGCTGGCGATCAGGCGGTTGGCCTCGTCGTCGGCGGTGAACGGCAGGCGCTCGGGGGCGGTTTCGGTGCGTGCCATGTCGGTAGGGTACCCGCGTGACGGCCGCCGCCGAGTTCTTCGCCTCGCTCCCCGCGCGCCTCGACAGCCGTGAGGAGAGCGCCGGGCCCGCCGTGATCGCGTTCGCACTGGACGGCGCCCCGAGCGGCGGCTGGACGCTGCGGCTGGGAGACGACGGCGCGGAGGTCGAGGCCGGCGTGGCTCCGGCGGACGTCACTGTGACCTGCGCGCTCGCCGAGTGGGAACGATTGCTCGGCGGCGAGCTCTCGCCGCAGACTGCCTGGGCGACCGGCCGGCTGGCGGTCAGCGGCGACATGCGATTGGCGCAGCGCGTGCGCTCGCTCCTGGATTTCTGACGTGCGCTCCGGCGTCCTCGCCCTGGCCGCAGTCATGGCCTCCCTCGCGGGGTGCGCGCGCGGGGTCGACCAGCACCGCGCCGTGCCGACCGAGGGAGGCACGCCGAGCTTCCTGGCGCAGTCATTCGACGCCGCGGGCACGCTGCTCGTCGGCACGCCGATCGGCGTCTACCGCTCGACCGACGGCGGCCGCACCTGGCACACCACCAAGCGACACGTCTGGGGCGCTCTCGCCGCGGGCTTCACCCAGGCCTCCACGATCGTCTCGCGCGGGCGGCTGCTGGAGCGCGGCAACCTCTCCTACGACCACGTCGACTCGCCCAAGCGCTCGCCCTTCCACGGCGGCAGCGTGCTCGCACTCTCGTGGCTGCCCGGCGGCAAGCTCTACGCGCTCGTCCACGGGACGTACTGGCGCCTCTACGTCACGCTCGACTCGGCTCGCACGTGGTATCCGCGACCCGCGCTGGAGCTGCCCGTCTCGACGAAGGCGATCGCTGCAGCCCGCGCCAAGGGCGGGCCCGATGTCATCTACGCCGCCGCAGGGCGCACCGGGCTCTGGCGCTCGGTCGACGGAGGCGTCAGCTGGTCGAGGCTGCCCGTGGCCGCGAATGCGCGGTCGGTCGCCACCACGCCCGCCCGCTGGCAACACGTCGTGGCCGCGCTGCCCGAGCTGTCGTGGTCGGACGACTACGGCGCGACCTGGCACACGAGCGGCCCGCGCGCCACGATCGTCGCCTCGGATCCCCGCAATGACCGCATCTGGTACGCGGTCGCGCCCGATGGAGAGCTGCTCATCTCCATCGACGGCGGTCACAGCTGGTAGCAGCGCTACTGCACGATCGGCAGGGCCGCCAGCCAGGCCGGGAGGCGGCGCGGGGCACCGGTCTCGCGGTCGAGCACGGCGTGCCGCGTGCGGCCGTCCAGCACGAGACGATCGCCGAGCTCGACGCGATAGGCGAGCACGAATGTCGCCCGCAGGCGCTGCACCAGCGCGCAGGTCACGGTGAACGCGTCGTCGAAGCGCAACGGCGCGTGGTAGTGCAGCTCGACGCCGACGACGGCGAACTCGAGGCCGTCGCGGTCGCGCAGCTCGCGGTAGGGATGTCCGAGCGCGCGCAGGTACTCGACACGCGCCGTCTCGAGGTAGGGCAGGTAGGCGGCGTGGTGGGCGACTCCCATGGCGTCGGTCTCGGCGAAGCGCACGCGCAGATCGAGGCGGAAGTCGGTCACGGGGCCCCTTCGAGGTTGCGGACGTCGAGCACCGCGGTGTAGCCGAGGCGCTCGTTGAGCTTCAGCATGGCGGTGTTGCCGGGACTCGTGTCGGCTACCAGCCGGCGGGCACCCAGCTCCTGGGCGAGCTCGATGGCCGCCTGCTTGAGCGCGAGGCCGTGGCCCTGCCCGCGAACCGAGGCGGCCACGCCCGTGAGCACGTGGTAGACGATCTCGGGTTGCGCGGCGCAGACGCGCAACGCGCAGATTCCCGCGACGCCGCCGTCCGCCGCGCGCGTCACCAGCACCGTCCCGGGGCCGCTGCCCGGCGCTTCCAGTACACGCGCCCGCCAGGCCGCGAATGTCTCGGGCACGTACGGCGCGCTCGTGTTGAGGCCGGCGTGGATCTCGCGATCGAGTCGCCAGGCCTCCTGCTCGCTGCCATCCGGCTCGGAGGCCAGGGGACGCGCCGTCACGCCAGAAGCGAGCCCCGTAGTTGCGTGATCCACATCAAGCAAGAGAAAGCGATCACGTTCTACGGTTTGCAGGGAATGGCGGAGGATCAGCGCATCCCATGCGCGATCGCCCACGGGCGCGTAGACCCTGATCACGCCGGCCCCGCGGGAGCGCGCCCTGGCCAGTAGATGCACGAGCAACGAGCCCCCGAGGCCCTTCCCGCGCGCCTCCGGGCGCACGTGCAGGTCGACTGCCACGCGCGTGTCCTGGCGGAAGGCGAAGTGGCGCCGCACGGCACCCACGGCGTCCGGTCGCGCGCGCGGGCCGGCCGCGAAGCGCTCGACGACACCGAGGGTGGCCGCCTCGTGGAGAAGGTCGGCGGGGGCGAGCGGCAACAGGCGCCTGTCGTCGTCGTTCCAGGTCTCGCACCAGGCGGCGAGGTCGGCATCCCCGACCGGGTAGAAGGGCTCCATGGGTGGCCGACGTTAGACGTTCTTGCAGAAGCAACGCCGCGCTGATTCTGCGAGAGCGTCCGAGACGTTCTTCACAGAATCAGCGTGTAGGTTGCGGAGCGTGAGGACGCGAATCTTCGTCGCCCTGGCTGCGCTGCTCTATCTCGCGGCGAGCGCACAGGCAGCGGGGCCGCAGACGAACGTCCGCACGGGCGCTTCGGCACCGTTCCGGCTCGTCGCCGTCGCGAACGGCCTGCGCTCGCCCGTCTACGTCACCGCCGCCCCCGGCGACAAATGGCTGTTCGTCGTCGAGCAGGCGGGCACGATCCGCACCGTGCGCGACGGCAAGGTGGCGGCCAAGCCCTACGCCGACCTGCGCAGATTCGTCACCTCCGGCGGCGAGCAGGGCCTGCTCTCTGTCGCGTTCTCGCCGGACTTCGCCACGAACGGCAAGCTCTACGTCTACTTCACGAACAAGGCCGGCAACGAGGTCGTATGGGAATTGCACGCCCGCAAGGGCGCTGCGAGCGTCCGGCCCGGTCACCGCCAGCTGCTGGAGATCCCGGACACGGAGTCCAACCACAACGGCGGGCAGCTGGAGTTCGGGCCCGACGGAATGCTCTACATCGGCGACGGCGACGGCGGCGGGGGCGGCGACCGGCACGGGGCGCACGGCAACGGGCAGAACCCGGGCGTGCTGCTCGGCAAGCTGCTGCGCATCGACGTGACGACGCGCAGCAATGGCCTCCCGTACGGCATCCCCGAGGACAATCCGTTCGTCGGCAAGTCGGGCTGGCGGCCCGAGATCTGGGCGCTCGGCCTGCGCAACCCGTGGCGGTTCTCCTTCGACCGCGCCAACGGCGACCTCTGGATCGGCGACGTCGGCCAGAACAAGTGGGAGGAGGTCGACCATCTCAAGCGCGGCGTGGGCGGTATCAACTTCGGCTGGAACCGCTACGAGGGCCGGCACGACTTCGCGACGGGCACGCCGCTGGCCGGCGGCACGCTGCGCATGCCCGTGGCCGAGTACAGCCACTCGGAGGGCTGCAGCATCACCGGCGGCTACGTGTACCGCGGGCCCAAGATCTCGGGGCTGAGCGGACGCTACGTCTACGCCGATTACTGCTCGGGCAAGCTGTGGACGCTGGGGACATCCGGCGGCTCGCCGCGCGACGTCTCGAGCGTCGTCAGCGATGCGGGGGTGAAGTCGATCACCTCATTCGGCCAGGACGGATCCGGCATCCTGTACGTGTGCTCGGCGGAAGGACTCTACCGCTTCGCCTCGCGCTGATCGCAGCGCTGGGGTGCGGCGCCGTGCTGGCGCCTACCGGCGCGGCCGCGACGTGTGCGACGGGGGCTGTGGAGCGAGTCGGCACGGAGAACGCGCGACTGAGCGTCGAGCTCTCCAGCGGCAGGCTCACCGCGCGCACCGCGCCGAGCGAGGATGCGCCTGCGCTGCGCACGTTCGGGCCGCGTACGCCCGAGGGCGTCACGCGCGTGTTCCTCGTGCGCAAGCGGGTCGTCGGCGCCGACTGCTCTGCCGTCTGGTACCAGGTCGATCTCCCGATCCGGCCCAACGGCGTGCGCGGCTGGGTGCCGGCGGCACGCCTGCATCCCTACGTCGTGCACTGGCGCCTGCGCATCGAGCTCGGCCGCCGCCGCCTGATCGCGTACGAGGGCGGGCGCGAGCGGCTGCGCCTGACCGTCGCGATCGGCCGCGCCGGCACGCCGACGCCGACGGGTTCCTACTACGTGTTCGAGCGGCTCAGCCTGACCGACCCGAGCGGGCCATACGGGCCCGGGGCGCTCGGGCTCTCGAGCTTCTCGCCCGTGCTCACGGGCTGGACGCGCGGAGGGCCGATCGCGATCCACGGAACCGACGAGGCGGGCACGGTCGGCGAGGCCGTCTCGAACGGCTGCGTGCGCGTGCGCAACGAGCAGATGCGGCGCTTGCTGCGCGATGTCCCGGCGGGCACGCCCGTGGACGTCGTCGCCTGAGTGTCTACGCCGGCACGCGCAAGCGCAACGCCTGTGGCGCGATCTCGAACGTCGCCGGCGTCGTGCCGGGCAGCTCCCCGTCGAGCTCCAGCGGGAGCGGCCGCTCCGGCTCGACGTGAACCCGCTTCGCGCGCAGCACCGTGACCTTGCGATGCCCGAGATGCGTGCCGCGGTAGAGGCGCGGCAGGTTGAGCGCGAGGTCGAGCTTGCCCACGTCGCCCCAGACGAGCACGTCCAGCAGCCCGTCGTCGGGCTCGGCCTGCGGACAGATGCGGATGCCGCCGCCGAACGCGCGGCCGTTCGCGCAGATGACGTTGTTGGCCACGAGCTCGAGGGGCGGTTGATCGTCGACCTGCACGCGGAACGGCACGTTGCGCCAGGCGGCGAACGTCGCCACCGTCGCGAACAGGAACGACGGTGTGCCGCCCAGCCGCTTGGACGTGCGCTCGGCGCGTTCGGCCACGGCGCCAGTGAGCCCGCAGGAGCCGATGTTGATGTACCAGCGCGACCCCTCGCCGGCGGCGGTGCGGAAGGTCGCCCGGCCGAGGTCGATCGTGCGCGTGCGGCCGCCGCGCAACAGCTCGAGCGCGCGCGGCGCCGCCTTGGGGATGCCATACGTGCGGATCGTGTCGCGGCCGGTGCCGAAGGCAAGGATGGCGAGCTCGGGCCCGGCCGCCCCGCTCGGTGCCAGGCCGTTGACGACCTCGTTGACGGTCCCGTCGCCGCCGAGCGCGACCACCAGCTCGCGCCCGTCCGCCGCCGCCCGCGCGGCCAGCTCGGTGGCGTGCCCTGCTCTCTCCGTGAAGACCGGTTCGAGCTCGAGGCCGAGCTCCCGCGCGCGCTCGGCCAGTCGCGGCCAGCGGCGTCCGGCAGCGCCGTTCTGCGCCGCCGGGTTGACGATGACGAGCGGGCGCCCCGTCAGCTCTTGGCCTTCGAGAGTGCCATGCGGATGGCGAGCTCGGTCATGCGCTCGACAGCCGCCTGGAGCTCGACGTCGGTGATGCGCACGAACTCGCCCTCCACGATGATGTCGGACACGGTCAGCAGGCAGGCCGCCTGCACGCGTCGCAGGGCGGCGACGGTGAAGAGGATGGCCGCCTCCATCTCGACGGCCAGCACGCCGCGATCGGACCAGCGCTGGGCACGACCCGAGTCCGGGTCGTAGAAGCTGCTCGACGACACGCACGGGCCCACGCGCAGCTTCGTCCCGTCGTGCTTGGCCTGATGCACGGCGGCGTGCACGAGCTCGAAGTCGGCGGTGGGCGCGTGCGGCTCGCCTCCGGTGTATGCCAGCATCGTGCCGTCGCTCGGAACGGCCGAGATCGCGAGCACGAGATCTCCCAGCGTCATGTCGGCCTGCAAGCCGCCGCAGGTGCCGACGCGGACGATGCGCTTGACCCCGAGCTGGGTCAGCTCCTCGACCACGATGGCGGCGCTCGGGCAGCCCATCCCGGAGGACTGCACCGAGATCGGCGCTCCCTCGAACGTGCCCGTGAACCCGAGCATGCCCCGTTCGCCGTTGACCTGGCGCGGGTCGTCGAAGAACGTCTCGGCAATATGGCGCGCCCGCAGAGGGTCGCCTGGAAGGAGGACGGCCTCGGCGTAATCGCCGGGCTCGGCACGGAGATGAATCGGCATGACCCGCGACTCTACCCGCACGGGGTGTCGCCGGCACCGCACCTTGCGCGGCGGCTCGAGGTGCCTGATCATGGCGGAGATGCGATTGCTCGCACGACCGTCCGTCCTGCTCGCCGGCTTGCTGTTGCTGACGTTGCCGGCGCTCGCCGCGGCCGAGCCGAAGCCGATCGCGAGGCCGTCGAACATCGCTCCGATCCAGCCGACCAAGGCAACCGTGCAGCCGAGCTCGCCGCCCGCGGCGCCGCCGGCGCCGCCGAGCACGCCCCCCACGAGCACGACTTCGTCGTCCGGCACGACGGGCCAGACGTCCGGCAGTGGGACTGGCGCCACCGTGACGAACACGCCGGCCAGCGGGACGAACGCGCCCGCCAAGGAGACGGTGGTCGTCGTCACCGCGCAGGGCGGACGGGATCAGTCGGGCAGCGCGGTGCCGGCGCCTCCGCCGCCCGAGCCCACCCCGCTCGGGCTGGTCGCCGCCGGGGACCGCGTGGCGTCGCCCGGCACGAGCACCCCGGCCTGGAAGATCGCACTGCTGGCGTTGCTGGCTGCGGCCGAGGCATTCCTTGTGGTGCGCATCGTGCGCAACCGCCCGGGTGACCTCTCGCCCGCCTCGTAGCTCGCGCCCGAGCGCACATCTCGATTGAGGCATGGCGAGACTCCCCCGCAAGGGGTGGCCGAAGCGCGGTGCTTTCGCTATCCCGTGAGCGTGACCCTTCGCTTGCTCCGCCGCCCCCTGCTCGTGCTCACCTGCCTGGCGCTGCTCGCCCCCGTCGGAGCCGGCGCCGCCAACCCGACTCCCGCGCCGGTCGCGGCGCCGTCTAATCCGGCGCCCGTCGCGGCGGCTCCCTCGACTCCGTCGACGCCGTCGACGCCGACTCACAGC
>JALYLC010000495.1 GCA_030774435.1 Actinomycetota bacterium | reverse complement strand
CGACGGCACCGTCAGTGCCGTCGCCGCGGCGCTCGCCGGCACCTCCACGCCGATGCTCGTGCTGCCGGCCGGCACGCTCAATCACTTCGCCCGCGATCTCGGTGTGCCGCTCGATCCGGCCGAGGCGGCGCTGCTCGTGCGCGACGGCGCGCGGCGGCAGGTCGACGTCGCCGAGGTCAACGGGCGCGTCTTCGTCAACAACTCCTCGATCGGCGCGTATCCGATCGCCGTGGCTCTCCGCGAGCGCCTGCAGGACAACGGCGCCCGTGGCAAGTGGCGTGCGATGGCGCGAGACCGGCTCCGCCACCCTGCTCGTCTCGCTCGACGGCGAGATCGTGCGTCTGGAGACACCCTTGCGTTACCGCTCGCGCCCAGGCGGTCTCGCCGTGATCGCCCCGCCGCCGGCCCGGTAGCGTTCTGCGTGGGCCCACGCGCGGCTCACCGGAAAGCGCGACTTCGCAACCGCGTGATCACTTCAGGATGTTGACGGCGCGCGCAGTCACGAGCACGACGAGCACGAAGGACGAGAGCGACTGCGCGGACATGAGCAGCTTCGCCCAGCCCGTGATCGGCATCGTGTCGGTCGGGCTGAAGGCCGTCGCGTTCGTGCTCGAGGTGTAGAGGTAGTCGGAGAACGCCGGCTGCCAGCCGGGCATGATGTCCTTGGCGTCGGTCATCTGCGGGAACAGGAAGTCCGGCGTGTCGCCGCCGTCGGCCTCTCGCCGCCGGGGCCCTCCGCGGTCGAGCTCCCAGTACCAGAGCGCGAACACGATCACGTTGGCCACCCAGACCGTCAGCGCGCCCGCGAGCAGCTGCCGCCCGCTCATGTCGGTGCTCCGCGCGATCAGCTCGTTCACGAGCAGCGCGATCGACGTGCCGTTGGCCGCGGCGGTCAGGCCGAGCAGCGTGAGTGCCAGCGGGCGCTGCCAGGGATGCTCGAGCCCGAGCGCGTCGGCGATCGTGAGCGGCAGGACGCCGAGCACCGCGACGACCGGGAACAGGATCGCGGGCCCCAGAGAGAGCTGGGAGGGAATCAGCGGGTAGAGCACGGCCACGACGAGGATCGCGATCGCCGCCGGCAGGCGCGACTCGCGGCGATCGAACCGCAGGTAGGCGCGCATGCGGCGCATGACCGGATCAGGCGTGCCGGCTATGGCAGCAGCTCGCCCGCGCGCAGTGTCAGGAAGGGTGCGAAGCCGGTGTCCAGCACGAGGCCGTCGAGCACGCGCCGGGCGTCGGCGAGGTGCGGGTGCTGGTTGCCCGGGAGCCGCGCCAGCACGGCGTCGCGCTCGCGCTCGTAGAGCTCTGCAGTGATGACCTCGCCGTCGCTCGTGCGGCATCCGTGCCGGATCCACTGCCACAGCTGCGCACGCGAGATCTCGGCCGTGGCGGCGTCTTCCATGAGGTTGTCGATGGCGGCCGCGCCGACGCCGCCGAGCCAGGCGTCGAGGTAGCGCAGGCCGACCGAGACGTTGGTCTGCACGCCCTGGAGCGTGATCTCTCCCGGCGTCTGGTCGAGCGAGAGCAGAGCGGCCGCGTCGGGCGCGACGTCGTCACGCTGCCGTTGCTTCTGGTTGGGGTGATCGCCGAGCGCAGCGTCGAAGATCTCGCGCGCCAGCGGCACCAGGCCGGGATGCGCGACCCAGGTGCCGTCGAAGCCCTGGCCCGCCTCGCGCTCCTTGTCTTCACGCACGCGCGCGAAGGCCTGCTCGTTGACCGCCGCGTCGCGGCTCGGGATGAAGGCCGCCATGCCGCCCATCGCGTGTGCGCCGCGGCGATGGCAGGCGCGCACGAGCTGCTCGGTGTAGGCGTGCATGAACGGCACGGCCATCGTCACCGCCGCGCGGTCGGGGAGCACGAGCTTCGGGTCGTCGCGGAACTTCTTGATGGCGCTGAAGATGTAGTCCCAGCGGCCGGCGTTGAGCCCCGCCGAGTGCTCGCGCAGGGCGAACAGGATCTCCTCCATCTCGAACGAGGCGGTGATCGTCTCGATCAGGACGGTCGCGCGGATCGTCCCGCGCGGCAGGCCCACGGCCTCCTGGGCCGCCACGAACACGTCGTTCCACAACTCCGCCTCGTGCCTGCTCTCGAGCTTGGCGAGGTAGACGTAGGGCCCGCTGCCGCGCGCCACCGACTCGCGCCCGTTCCAGCGCAGATAGAGCGCCAGGTCGAACAGGCCGGCCGAGACCGGACGGCCGTCCACGTGCACGTGACGCTCCTCCAGGTGCCATCCGCGCGGGCGCACGACGAGCGTCGCGAGCTCGTCGCCGAGCGCGTAGCGCTTGCCCTCGGGCGACGTGAACTCGAGTGTGCGCCGGTTCGCGTCGCGCACCGCGGCCTGTCCCGCGACCACGTTGGCCCACGTGGGCGAGAGCGCGTCCTCGAAACAGCACATGAACACGCTCGCACCCGAGTTGAGCGCGTTGATGATCATCTTGGCCTCGGCCGGGCCGGTGATCTCGACACGGCGATCGTCGAGGTCCGGCGGGGCGCTCGCGACCGTCCACTCCGCGTCGCGCAGCTCGCGCGTCTGCTCCGGGAACCCGGGCCGCTCGCCCGCCGCGAAGCGCGCCTCACGCTCCTCGCGCGCCTGCAGCAGGGCGCGACGGCGTGGGCCGAAGCGCCGCTCCAGCTCGCCCATCAGCCGCAGTGCGGCGCTGTCGAGCAGCTCGTCCTGACCGGCAACCGGCTGTGCCGCGACCTCCGCGGTCATGCCGCTCGCCGGCCGTTCACGCCGGCGGCGAGAGTGCGCAGTGCCTCGGACCCGCCGCTCAGAAGCGGCGTCCCGTGCGTGACGAGGACGCGCTCTGCGGGCTCCTGCGCGAGCCGGTCGAGCGCGCTCCGCAGCCCGATCCCGCCGTACCACCAGCGCTCCGCGAGGCTGCGTCCGTACCAGCCGGGAGGGCAGATGCGCAGGCCCTCGACCCGCTCGCCCTCGATGCCGTCGCCGCCGAGCACGATGTCGCCGGACACGAGCGCCCGGTAGCGGCGCAGCGCATACGCGGTCTCGCCGATCGGGTCGCCGAGGGGGATGGCAGTCGCGCCGTCCGGGACGATCCCGTCCAGTGCCGAGTAGCGCGCGATGACCTCGTCCGCCGCGCGCCGGTGCCAGTGCACGGTGACCACGACGCAGACCGGCCGGCGCAGGCGCTCCACGTCGCGGTCGAGCGCGCGCCACAGCCGTGCGGCGTCCTCGGCGTCCGCGGGCACGACCGGGTCGATGAGCAGGATCGCGCCGGGCAATTCGCAGTAGACGCTGCCGACGTCCTCGACCCATCCGCCCGTGCTGCCGGCGCCAGGTACCCAGTCGGGATGCGGCGCCGTCCAGCGCCACAGCCCATGCTCGATCTCCTGTACGCCCAGGCCCGACACGAACTGCAGCAAACCGCCCAGCCCCCCCACGTGTCAAGCGCGTGCATATAAAGGGGTCAGACCCCGATGTATGCACGCGGATAGGATCGGCTGCATGCGAATCGTGGAGCAGGGCGGAGTCAGCGAGACCTACGGCGGACGCTTCACCGGGCGCGTGGAGCTCGAGATGCTGCAACCCGCCGAGGCGGATGGCCGGCCCGACGTGGCTCGCGTGCATTTCCACGAGGGCGCGGTCACGAACTGGCACAGCCATCCCGGCGGGCAGCACCTCTATCTCCTCGAGGGCACAGGACGCATGGGGATGACGGATGGCGAGCACGAGATCGCGCCCGGCACCTTTGTCGTCGCCCCGGCCGATGAACGCCACTACCACGGTGCGGCGCGCGCGGCGGACGCCGTCTGGCTCGTGGTCACATGGGGCACGACGGCCTGGGAGGAGGCGCCGGAGGGCGCATGACCGGCGGGTTCGACGTCGTCGTCGCCGGGGCCGGGTTCGCCGGGCTACGGGCAGCGCGCGACCTCGCCGAGGCCGGCCGCGCGGTGCTCGTCCTCGAGGCCAGGGAGCGCGCGGGTGGGCGCACCTGGACGCGACCGTTCGCCGGGTCGGGCCCGATGGTCGAGATCGGCGGCTCGTGGTTCGCGCCGGAGCACTCAGAGGTGGTGGCCGAGCTCGCGCGCTACGGGCTCGCGACGCGCACCTACGGCGCCCCGTCCTCGGTACGCTGGCGCACCGGAGGCGAGTTGCGCGACGGGCTTCCGGTGCCGTTCGGCGAGCTCGCCGCGCTCGACGCCGCAGTCGTCGCAATCGCCGCGGACGCGGCCGCACTCGGGGCGGGGACGCTCGGGGAGCGCGGGTCGCTGTCGTGCGCCGAGTACCTGCGCCGGCTCGGCGCGCCACCCGCGACGCGCGAGTTCCTCTCGGCCTGGTGGGTGATGATCGGCGGCACCGATCCCGAGCGCGGGGCGGTCGTAGACGCGCTCGCGGCGATTGCGGCACACGGCGGGCCCACAGGGCTCCTGACCGCACTGCGCTACGCCCCCGTCGAGGGCTGGAGCACGCTCGCCGAGCGCATGGCGCAGACCGCGGGCTTGCAGCTGCGCTACGGCGCGGAGGTGCGCTCCGTGCGCCAGGACGACTCGGGCGTGGACGTGGGGCTGGCCGACGGCACGTCCTGCCATGCAGCGCGAGCCGTGCTGGCGGTGCCCGTCAACACGCTTCCCGCGATCCGCTTCGAGCCGGCGCTCCCGGGCGCCACCGCCGAGGCGCTCGGCGCGAACGCGGGCCGTGGC
>JALYLC010000494.1 GCA_030774435.1 Actinomycetota bacterium | reverse complement strand
GTCTCGCGCCGCGAGGCGCTCGGGCGCCTGCGCGGAGTGCTCGACGGCGCGCCGCAGCGCGCCCTCGTAGTGCGCGCCGAGCGCGCCGAGCAGCTCGTGGCACGGCTGCGAGCAGTCGCTCCCCAGGCGACGCTCGAGCGCGGGTATGCCATCGTGATCGACGAGCGCGGGCTGGCCGTGCGTGACGCCGAGGCGATCGCGACCGGCGAACGGGTCGATCTGCGGCTCGCCCGCGGCGGCGCCGGAGCTCGCATCGAGGAGGTCAGAGCGGATGGATGAGGTCAAGCCCGTCGAGGAACTGTCCTTCGAGGCAGCGCGCGACGAGCTCGAGCTTGTCGTGCAGCGGCTCGAGGACGGATCCACCTCGCTCGAGCAGGCGCTTGCGCTATGGGAGCGCGGCGAGGCGCTCTACCGCACCTGCCGCACCCGGCTGGAGGCCGCGGAGGCGCGCATCGAGAAGCTCGCAGAGGCGCTCGCCGAGCCGCCCGCCGCAGCGGGCCAGGACGCTCAGGACTCGGGCATCGGCCCGACGTAGTCGACCGTCGGGCGGATCAGGCGGTTGTGCTGCAACTGCTCGAGGATGTGCGCCGTCCAGCCCGCGGTGCGGGCGGCGGCGAACGTGGCGGGGTAGAGATCGGGAGGCAGCGCGATGCCACCCAGCACGACGGCCGCGTAATACTCGACGTTCGTGTAGAGCTTGCGGCCCGGCTTGTACTCGTCCAGCAGCCGCAGCGCGACCTCCTCGACGTGGCGCGCGAGCGCGAGGCGCTCGTTCTCGCCGGCGAGCGACTCGGCCACCTCGCCGAGCGCCCGCGCGCGCGGGTCGTAGGTGCGGTAGACGCGATGCCCGAAGCCCATCAGGACCTCGCCGGCGTCGAGCTTGTGACGCAGCCACGGCTCGGCGTTCTCGGCCGTGCCGATCTCGTCGATCATGTGCGAGACGTGGCTCGGCGCACCGCCGTGCAGCGGCCCCTTGAGGGCGCCCACTGCGCCGACCAGGCCCGAGGCGAGGTCCGAGAGCGTCGAGACGATCACGCGCGCCGTGAACGTCGAGGCGTTCATGCCGTGCTCGGCACCGAGGATGAAGTACGCGTCCAGCGCACGCGCCTGCGCGGCCTCCGGGCGCTCGCCACTGAGCTTGAGCAGGTAGTTCTCGACGATCCCGAGCTCGGGATCGGGCGCGAGGATCGCTTTGCCGGAGCGCAGCCGCGCATAGTCGGCGACGATCGCCGGGGTGGCCGCGAGCGCCCACAGGGCATCCTCGCTGTCGCCGCCCTCGGCGCGCGCGCGCATCGCGCCCCAGATCGACAGCCCGCTGCGCAGGACGTCCATGGGCAGCGCCGCGTCGCCGAGCGCGCGGATCCCATCGAGCACCTCGGAGGGCACGACCATGCCCGCGACCGCGCGGTGGCGCAGGTCGGAGAGCTCGGCATCGTCCGGCAGGCGCCCGTTCCAGAGCAGGAACGCGGTGGCCTCGAACGTGCTCTCGTGCGCCAGTTGCTCCGCGTCGTGACCGCGATAGATCAGGCGACCGTTCTCGCCATCGACGAGAGCGATCTCGGTCTCGCCCAGCGAAACCCCTTGCAGGCCCGTCGCGCGCAACTCGCGCACGCTGCTCTCTCCGCTCATGCCACCGTCCCTGCCGTTGCACCGTGTGGTGTGGTGGAACGGCAGCGCCGTCCCACCACACGGTATCAGTGGAGCGCTGTCCGGCTACTCCCCTGGCGTGCCCTTGAGCAGTATCCGGTCGTAGGCGAGGCCCGCGAGGGTGGCGCCGATGGCCGGTCCGAGGATCCAGACCCAGAAGTTGTCGAACGAGCCGGAGACGAGCGCGGGGCCGAACCAGCGCGCGGGGTTGAATGCAGCGCCGGAGACGGCGCCCACCGCGAGCACCCCGATCGAGATTGTCAGGCCGATGGGCAGGCCGGCGAGGATGCTGAACGCACCGCGCTTGTCGACGGCCACGCCGTAGATGACGAAGACGAGGAAGAACGTGCCCACGATCTCGGCCACGAGCGCGTTGCCCGTGCTGATGCCGTGGCCACCCACTGCCGGCACGCCGAGGTTGACCGCGTCGGTCACCGCCGACGGGAAGACAGCCAGCAGCACGAATGCCGCAGCGACGCCGCCGGCCAACTGGCTGACCCAGTAGCGCACCGCCTCGGCCGGCGAGATGCGGCCGGTGACCAGCATCGAGAGCGTCACGGCGGGGTTGAAGTGCCCGCCCGAGATGTGCCCCACCGCCGTCACCATGAGGCCGATCGCGAGACCGTTGGCAAGCGCTTGCCCGACGAGGTCGGCACCCTGCAGCGCCGAGCCGGCGCCGAAGAAGATCAACGCGAACGTGCCGATGAACTCGGCGCCGAGCTTGCGTTGGCTGTCGTCCATCCACCCTCCTCCTGTGTTCGATCCCCGGCTCCCCGGGCCGACTGCGGTTGACTCTAGAGGACCCAGCGGAGCGAGCGTTCGACGGCCGCGTTCCAGGCTGCGTAGCCGCGCTCGCGCTCCTGCGCGGTCGCGCGCGGGGTCCACTCGCGCTCGCCGCGCTCGATCGCGCGCAGCTCATCCAGCGAGCTCCAGAAGCCGACGGCGAGCCCCGCCGCGTAGGCCGCGCCGAGGGCCGTCGTCTCGATCACGGACGGCCGCACGACCGGCAGGCCGAGAACGTCCGCCTGGATCTGCAGTAGCAGGTCGTTGGCGGTCATGCCGCCGTCGACCCGTAGCGCCGGCAGCGCGACGCCGGCGTCCGCCACCATCGCCTCGACCAGCTCGCGCGTCGCGTACGCCGCAGCGTCGAGGGCCGCGCGCGCGATGTGCGCTCTGGTGTGGAATTGCGTCAGCCCGCAGATCAGGCCGCGCGCGTCGGGGCGCCAGCGCGGGGCGAAGAGGCCCGAGAACGCGGGCACGATCACGCAGCCGTCACTGTCGGGCACGCTCGCGGCGAGCGCCTCGATGTCAGCCGCAGCCTCGATCAGTCCGAGGTTGTCGCGCAGCCACTGTACGAGCGCGCCCGTGACGGCGATCGAGCCCTCGAGCATGTACGCAGGCGGTGCATCGCCCAGCTGATAGGCGACGCCCGTGATCAGCCCGTGCCTCGAGGGCACGGCGCGCGTACCGGTATTGAGCACGAGGAAATTGCCCGTGCCGTATGTGCACTTGGCCTCTCCGGACGCGAAGCAGCATTGCCCGAACAGCGCCGCGTGCTGGTCGCCGAGCAGTGCCGCGAGCGGTACGCCGCCGATCTCGCCCACCACACGGCTCGACGGGCCGATCTCGGCCAGCAACGCGCGGGGCACGCCGATCGCGTCCAGCAGGCCGTCGTCCCACTCGAGCGTCGCGAGATCCATCAGCAGCGTCCGGCTCGCGTTGGTCACGTCCGTCGCGTGCGCGCCGGCGAGATGCCAGGCCAGCCAGGTGTCGATCGTGCCGGCGGCGAGCTCGCCGGCCTCGGCGCGCGCTCGCGCTCCGGGCAGCGAATCGAGCAGCCACGCCAGCTTTGGACCTGAGAAGTAGGTCGCGAGCGGCAGGCCTGTCCGTGCCCGGAAACGGTCGATCTCCCCCAGCCCCGCCACGCGCTCGGCGCTGCGCGTGTCCTGCCACACGATCGCGTTGGCGAGCGGCCGCCCGCTCTCGCGCTCCCACAGCACGAC
>JALYLC010000493.1 GCA_030774435.1 Actinomycetota bacterium | reverse complement strand
CCGACCGGCAGATGATTCTCGTGCTTGACCCAGACGTCGGTGCCGAGCACGTCAGAGAGGCCCTCGTAGGAGTACAGCGGCGTCCGTCGCAGGTAGGGAGCGATGCGTTGCCGCGCAGCGAGCACGTCCGTGAATACGGGAGCCTGGAGATCGCTCATCGGAGGCGAGGCTACACCTGTAAGGTCTCCTGCGTGTGCTTCGAGCTGGACTCGCTGCCGCCCATCCCCGAGATCGCGGGCGCCGCTGTCTCGCACGAGGATCTCGTCCTGCGCTCGGCCGACGGCACGCAATTCGCCGCCTTCGCCGCGACGCCCGACGCCCCCTCGGGCGTCGGCATCGTCGTCCTGCCCGACGTCCGCGGCCTCTACCGCTTCTACGAGGAGCTCGCCCTGCGCTTCGCCGAGCGGGGCTACGCCGCCGTCGCGATCGACTACTTCGGCCGCACTGCGGGCGTCGCCAAGCGCGACGACAGCTTCGACTACCCGGAACACGTCGCCCAGACGGACCCGGCCTCGCTGCAGGCCGATGTCGGCGCGGCGGTCGCGTGGTTGCGGTCGCCCGAGGGCGGAGCCCGTGAGCACGTCTTCACGGTCGGCTTCTGCTTCGGCGGGCGCCACTCCTGGCTCGCCGCGGCAGCCGGTCACGGGCTGGCCGGCGCTGTGGGCTTCTACGGCTCTACCGGCGAGCGCAACGGCCGGCCAGGGCCGGTGCAGCTGGCCTCGCAGATGACAGCGCCGGTGCTCGCGCTGCAGGCGGGCGCCGACGACCACATCACCGCCGCGGACAACGACGCGCTGGATCGCGCCCTCACGCAGGCCGGCGTCGAGCACGACGTCGTCACCTACGAGGGTGCACCGCACAGCTTCTTCGACCGCCGGCAGTCCGAGCACCAGGCCGCATCCGACGACGCCTGGGCGCGCGTCCTGCGGTTCGTCGACGCCAACTCCTGACGGTGCTCAGCGCGCCAGGCGGCCGACCAGCGCCGACGACGCCGTGATGCCGACGACCACGGACGGAGCCAGGACGGCGAAGTCGAGCGGGAAGTCGGCGTGCGCATGGATGAGCAATCCGCGCAGCGCGTCGTCCCATGCTGTTGCCTCCTGTCGTCAGTGTGGGCTGTGCGTTTCCGGTCAGACCGCCCGCGGTGCCGGAACTCATCGACGCGCGAGCCCAGAACGGTCAGTCGCGTCCGGCCAGCAGCGACGTCCTGAACGGATGCAGCTCGGGGGTCTGCACACCGGCCCGCACGGAGGGGTCGGCGCGCATGAGCTCCCAGGCCTCCTCCTCGCTGTCGGCCACCAGGACGATGATCCCGAACGGCGGATCGAGCGACGGCCCGGCCAGCAGCAACCTGCCCTCGCCGAGCAGGCGCTCGAGATAGGCGAAGTGCTCGCTCATGACAGCCCGCTCGTCGTCGCGCATGTCCGCGATGAAGGTCGCGCGCGGCGGACGGATGATGCACAGCCAATCGCTCATCGTCGCCCGGGCATCGTACGGCGAGGCGGGCGCTCCAGGCGGACGAGTCGGCGGTAGGAGTGTTGAAATCGGCGGCCGCGCGGACTAGCGTGCGGCAACCATCGCCGAGCCTGCCGCCCCACTCCCCCCGCCTTCGCGCTAGCCGTGCGATTCGTCTGCGTGGCCGACCTCCACGGGTACCTGCCGGTGGTGCCCGAATGCAATGTCCTCGTCGTGGCGGGCGACATCTGCCCGACGGGAGACGAGCGGCCCGAGACCCAGCGGCGCTGGCTGCAGTCGACGTTCTCCGACTGGCTCGCGGCCGTGCCCGCCGAGGTGGTGGTCGGCGTAGCGGGCAACCATGACTGGGTCGGTGAGTCCGATCCTTCGGTCTTGCGCGATCTGGACTGGCACTACCTGCAGGACGAGAGCGTCGAGATCGGCGGTGTCTCCTTCTTCGGCTCCCCCTGGACCTCGCGCTTCCAGCACTGGGCGTTCATGCTGTCCGAGGCGGAGCTCGCGGAGCGCTGGGGTCGCATCCCCGCCGGCGTCGACGTGCTGTGCGTCCATTCCCCGCCGCTCGGCTACGGCGATTGGATCAGCGGCCATGCGATCGGCTCGCCGTCGCTGCTCGACGCCATCGACGCGCGCGCTCCGAAGCTGTGCGTGTTCGGGCACGTCCATTCGGGCTACGGACGCTGGCAGCGCAAGGGCTCGACGCTCGTCAACGCCGCGCTCTGCGACATGGAGTACCGGCCGGCCCACGAGCCGATCGCAGTCGACCTCGACTAAACAGCGGCTTCGAGTGCCTGCGCGACGCGCCGTCGGAGCGCTCCCGGACGTACGAGGGGAACGCTCGTCTTCGCCGACATCTCCGGCTTCACGGATCTGACCGAGGCGCTCGCCAAGCGCGGGCGCGAAGGCGCCGAGGAGATCGCGGGCTTGGTCGACGCGGCCTTCGCGGAGTTGATCCGGCGCGCCTACGGCCACCACGCCGATCTGCTGAAGTTCGGCGGCGACGCGATCCTGCTGCTGTTCCAGGGCGAGAATCACGCGCAGCGCGCGGGCTCGGCTGCCGTGGGGACGCAGGAGGCGCTTGCGAACATGCGACGGCGCTCGACGTCGGCCGGGCCGGTCCGACTGCAGATGTCGGTCGGCGTGCACAGCGGCGCGTTCCACTTCTTCCTCGTCGGCGGCGTCCATCGCGAGCTGATCATCGCGGGCGCCGATGCGACCAAAGCTGCGAGCGTCAGGCCGTCGGAGGGCGCGCGCCGCGCGGCGGGCGCCAGCCCTGCATGCAGGTCTCGAGCTGGCCGTGCTCGAGAGCGGACGCGGGCAGCGCCGTCGGGCCGTCGCGCCTCGTGCGAAGTCCGTCGAGCACGATCGTGAGATAGCGGCGCCAGAGGTCGGGGCTGACCTCGCCTGCGATGTCGATGACCTGGGCGAGCATCTTCTGGATGAACGGCACGTCGTCTGCGCAGACGTCGCCGCGCAGCTGGCCCGATGCCTGTCCGCGCGTCACGAGCTCCTGGACGAGCGGCTCGAGGAGCGTGCGTGCGCGGGCGACGCGCTCCCGTCCGTGCTGGCCCGCGAACGCGAGCTCGCGCAGGCCCCGGTCGGCAGCCTGGAGCTCGAGCATGGCGACGAAGAACCCCTCGAGGGCGAGCCACGGATCGGCGGCTGCAAGGGCGTCCTCGGCAGCCCTCACGACGGCGTCCATGCGGTCGTCGAAGAGCGCGTCGATCAACTGCTCCTTGTCGTGGAAGCGCCGGTAGACGGTCCCGACCCCCACGCCTGCGTGATGGGCGATGTCGTCGAGCGTGACCTCGAGGCCGCGCGAGGCGAAGACCTCGCCGGCGGCGACGAGGATGCGCTCGCGGTTGCGGGCGGCGTCGCGGCGGAGCGGCCGCTCACTGCTTGCGGTTTGACTTGCATCGGTAGCCACGAAATCAAGAATAGCACTAACCGGCGGGCACTCCTCCGTTTTTCGTGCTACGCTCGGATCAGAAGTTGAGACTCGACCTCCACTTGGAGGGATCGCCTCCACTTGATCCAGCAGACCGCCGAAGGGACCACCCCGATGAACGCTCCCGCCCGACTCGACTCCGCCCACCCCAGGAGGTGGGCGATCCTCGCCGTCCTCAGCATCGCCCAGCTGATGGTCGTGCTCGACGCCACCGTCGTGAACATCGCACTCCCCTCGGCGCAGGACGCGCTGCATTTCTCCGACGGCTCACGCCAGTGGATCGTCACGGCCTACGCGCTGGCCTTCGGCAGCCTGCTGCTGCTCGGCGGAAAGCTCGGCGACCTCTTCGGCCGCAAGTGGACGTTCGTCACGGGCCTGCTCGGATTCGCCGCCGCGTCCGCGGTCGGCGGCGCCGCTCAGAGCTTCGAGGTGCTGGTCGGCGCACGCGCGCTGCAGGGCGTCTTCGGCGCGCTGCTCGCACCCGCGGCCCTCTCGCTGCTGACGACCACGTTCCCGAGCGGTAGCGACCGGGCGCGCGCGTTCGGCATCTTCGGCGCCATCGCGGGAGCCGGCGGCGCGATCGGCCTTCTACTCGGCGGCGTCCTCACGGAGTATCTCTCCTGGCGCTTCGCGATGTACGTGAACCTCGCGTTCGCGATCCCCGCGGCCATCGGCGGGATCGCGCTCGTCGCTCACGCGCCCCATCCCGACCGCCCGCGCTTCGACCTGCCTGGCGTCTTCACGGCTTCCGGCGGCCTGTTCGCCGTGGTCTATGGCCTCTCGCACGCCGAGACGACGAGCTGGAGCAATCCGCTGACCGTCGCGTTCCTCGTCGCAGGGGTGGCGCTGCTCGGGGCGTTCGCCGGGATCCAGCGTCGCTCCGCGCACCCGCTCCTGCCCCTGCGGGTCGTGCTCGATCGCACCCGCGGCGGCTCGTTCGTGGCCTTCGCGATCTCGGCCTCGGGCATCTTCGGCGTGTTCCTGTTCCTCACGTACTACCTGCAGCAGACGCTCGGCTACTCGCCCGTCCGCACGGGCCTCGCGTTCCTGCCGATGGTGGCGGCGCTCATGGTCACGGCGACGCTCGCCACCGCTCGCCTGGCCCCGCGCTTCGGCTCGCGGCCGCTCGTCCCGGCGGGCATGCTGCTCGCCGCGGCCGGCATGTTCCTGCTCACGCGGCTGGGCGTCGACTCGACCTACGCGGCCAACATCCTCCCGGCGCTCCTGCCGCTCGGGCTCGGCATGGGGCTGATCTTCGCGCCCTCGATGAGCGCCGCCACGGCCGGCGTCGCAACCCGCGACGCGGGCGTCGCCTCCGCGATGGTCAACACCACGCAGCAGGTCGGCGGCGCCGTCGGCACGGCACTCCTGAACACGCTCTTCGCGGCGGCCATCACCGACTACGTCGCGACGCACGGCGGCAGCGCGGCCGCCCGGGCGTCCGCCGCGATCTCCGGCTACAGCACCGCCTTCGGCTGGGCCACCGGGATCTTCGTCGCGGGCGCGCTCATCACCGCGCTGATCCTGCCAAGCGGTACGCCCGCGCCGGCGGCCGAGCTGGACGTCGCGTTCGCGCACTGACACGTTCTGACTGAATGATCGTTCCAGTCCTACTGGCCCGTCGTCGGGAAGATCGCTTCCGACGGCGGGCCCGTCATCCGGCCGAGAAATGCCTCGACCTCGGCCAGCGTGCTGGGAGTCGCTCCCGCGCGAGAGCACTGGAGCGCTCCCATCGCCGCGGCGAAGCCGAGCCCGTCGGCGAGAGCCTCGCCGTCGATCCTCGCGACCGCGTCCGCGTCCAGACGATCACTGACCCAGAGCCAGCGCAGCAGGCCCGCTCCGAAGGCGTCACCCGCGCCGACGGTGTCGACGACGTCGACCCTCGGCGACGCGACCTCGGCCCGGCCGGCCTGCGTCTTCGCGAGGGCGCCGTCTACGCCGAGCGTGAGCACCGCGAGGCGAGCACCGAGAGCGACCAGCCTGTCGACGACCACCTCCATGTCCTCGCCCGGATAGAGCCAGCTCGCATCGGCGTCGCTGAGCTTGACGACGTGCGCGAGGCTCGCGAAGCGCTCGAAACGGCGGCGGTAGAGCTCGCAGCTCCCGAACACCGCGGGCCGGATGTTCGGATCGATGACGATCAGGCGCCGCTCGGCCTCGCGCTCGAGCAGCGCCTCGATGGCGCTCGCGGGAGGCTCCGTCGCAAGCGCGAGGGTGCCGGCGCTCACGACGTCCACCTCCGGACCGAACTCCGGCAGATCGGCGGCGGTGAAATCCGCGTACGCGGTTCCGGTCAGGTAGAAGGCGAACTCGTGATCGCCGTTGGCCGCCTCGTGCACGACCGCGATCGGGGTCGGTGCGGGACCGCGAATGACGTAGCGGCCATCCACCCCGCTCTCCTGGAGGAAACTCGCGAGCAGCTGGCCGAAGGGATCGTCCGAAAGCCGGCCGAGAAAGCCGACCGGCACGCCCAGGCGGCCCAACGCGACGGCGCTGTTGAACGGCCCGCCGCCCGGATGCGCGCGCAGAGCCCCACCCTCGGAGATCAGGTCGATCAGAGCCTCTCCCGCGACGATGATCATGGTCGCGGCGCTCGGATCTCGCCGGATCCACGCAGGATGAGGCTGAACGGGCAGACGATGTGCTGCGACGGAGACGCGTAGCCGTCGAGCCGCCGGAACAGAAGCTCGGCGGCGGTGCACCCAAGCTCGGCCGGATCGTGCGCAACCACCGTGACCGGCGGATCGAGCAGCTCTGCCAGCGCGAAGTCGTCGAATCCGACGAGCGCCACGTGATGCTCCAACCCGAGCGAGCGGAGCGTCTTGATCGCTCCGATGGTGAAGTAGTTCTGGCCGGAGAGGATCGCGGTCGGCGGATCGGGCCCCTGCAGCATCTCGGCTACAGCCTCAGCCGCCTCCTCCGTAGTGACGATCCCAGTGCGCACGTGGGAGGGATGCGGCGGAGCGCCCAATTGCTGCATCGCCTCGGTGTACCCCTGCAACCGGTCGCGCGCGGTGACGATCGTCAGCGACGCCCCGAGGTATGCGATTCGCCGGTGCCCCAGCGCGCCCAGATGCGCGACTGCCGCGCGCGCTCCGCCAAGGTCGTCCGAGGTGACGGTGTCGGCGTCGAGGAAGCTCGGGCGCCGGTCGGCGAAGACCATCTTCGTACCCAGCCGGAACGCCGGCAGCAGGTAGCTGTGGTCGGTGCCGGTGGGGACCACGATGATGCCGTCGACCCGCCGGGCGCGGAGCGCGTTGATCAATTCCTGCTCGCGGCGGCTGTCCTCGTCGCAGCTCCCGGCGAAGACCAGACTGTCGCGCTCGCGCGCGCAATCCTCCACGGCGCGGTGCAGCGCAGACATGAACGGGTTGGCGACGTCCTCGAGCACGAGGCCGATCGTGGCCGTCTTGCGGTCGAGCCGCCGGAGGCTCGAGGCGTTGACGTTGCGCCGGTAGTCCAGCCGCTCGATGGCGGCCTCCACACGTGCCTGCATGGCCGGGCTGACGCCCGGCTTCCCGTTGACGACGCGCGAGACCGTGGCCAGCGCGACGCCCGCGAGCGCGGCGACGTCGTGCATCGTCGGCGGCTGCGACGTCTTTCCGGTGACACGATCCATGGAACCTCTGGCAACGTTTTCTTGGTTGATAAGAGAAGCTAACGACCTATTCAAAGGCTATCGCGAGCAATCACTTGACAGGAAAGATAACGTTATCATAGGGTTCGGGCCTGACCTCGAAGGGAGACAAGATGGGTAGCGCGAAGGTACGAAGGACGAGGCGAGCCCGGCATCCGGAGTTCGCCGTTCTCGCAGTCGTCTGTCTGATCGTTGCCGCGGTAGCAGCCTCCAGCGCATCCGCCAAGCCGGGGGGCGCAGGCGCCTCGATCAAGGTCGGTCTGATCACCAAGGACGTCACCAACCCGTTCTTCGTCAAGATGAAGGCGGGCGCGACGGCCCAGGCCAAGAAGCTCGGGGCCACGCTGGTCTACGCCGCCGGCAAGAACAGCTCCGACAATGCGAGCCAGATCACGGCGATCGAGAACATGGTCACCTCGGGCGTCAAGGGCATCCTCATCACCGTCGCTGACGCCAAGGCCGAGAACGCCGCAATCGCCAAGGCGCGCAAGGCGGGGGTGCTCGTGATCGCACTCGACTCGCCCACCACCCCGACAACGGCGGTCGACGCCCTCTTCGCCACGAATAACCTCAACGCCGGCATCCTGATCGGGAAGTACGCCCGCGCCGCGACGAAGGGCAAGACGGTCACGATCGCGATGCTGGACGAGCACGCCGGTTCGTCGGTCGGCGCCCTCCGCCACAACGGCTTCACCAAGGGCTTCGGGATCAAGAACAGCGACAAGCAGATCGTGTGCGTCGCGAACGGCGGAGGCGACACGCCCGACTCTCAGACGGCGATGGAGAACTGCCTCCAGAAGAACCCCAACATCGACGTCGTCTACACGATCAACGAGCCGAGCGCAGCGGGCGCGTGGACCGCGCTGAAGAACGCCGGCAAATCTCAGAGCGACGTCACGATCGTCTCCGTCGATGGTGGTTGCGCCGGCGTGCGCAACGTCAAGGCGGGAATCATCGACGCGACCTCGCAGCAATACCCGCTGCTGATGGCGTCCAGGGGCGTCGGAGCGGTCGTGAGCTACGCCAAGGGCGGCAAGAAGGCGTCCGGCTATACGGACACCGGCGTGAACCTGATCGCGAAGACGGCCGTGGCGGGCGTGACCTCGAAGTCGGTCAGCTACGGCCTCAGCCACTGCTGGGG
>JALYLC010000492.1 GCA_030774435.1 Actinomycetota bacterium | reverse complement strand
CAACGGCGCCGTGCGCGACGTGCGCGACCAGTCGCGCCAGGCGCGGGCACTCGCCGACATCGTCGCGCCTGCGCTCGAGCGCGAGGCGCCGGAGGGGTACGTCGCGCTCCCCCGCCAGTGGCAGGGTCAGCTCGCCCTCTCCTGGGACCGCCCGCGCAACACGTTCATCCCGGCGCGCGCGGTCGGCGAGGAGCCGCTGTACGACAAGTGCAAGGTCGGCGCGCTGATCGTGCCCTCCGACGGCAAGCTGCCCAGGTGGATACGCGAGGTCGTCGTCACGCGCGACTGGCGCGCCGGCGTACGAGCGCGCCCCTGTACCTCGTGAGGGCTGGCGGGGCGCTCTGTACGCTGCCGGGGTGAGCGACACGCCGACCAGGAAGCCGCTGACGATGGACACCATCGTCTCGCTCAGCCGGCGCCGCGGCTTCGTGTTTCCGTCGTCGGAGATCTACGGCGGGCTCGGCTCCGCGTACGACTACGCGCACTACGGCGTGCTCATGAAGAACAACGTGAAGGCCGCGTGGCTGCGCGCGATGGTGCAGGAGCGCGAGGACGTGGTCGCGCTCGACTCGGCGCTCATGCTGCACCCGCGCGTGTGGGAGGCCTCGGGGCACGTGCGCGGATTCTCGGACCCTATGGTCGACTGCCGCGCCTGCAAGCACCGCTTCCGAGCCGACGACCTCGAGAACGCGGCCTGCCCGCAGAAGCCGAGCAAGCCGCCCGGCCAGGGCCCCAACTGCGATCTGACCGAGGCGCGCGACTTCAACCTCATGTTCGAGACGACGATCGGGCCGGTCAAGGAGAGCGGCACGGCCGTCTATCTGCGCCCAGAGACCGCACAGGGCATCTTCATCAACTTCAAGAACGTGCTGCAGATCGCGCGCCGCAAGCCGCCGTTCGGCATCGCGCAGGTCGGCAAGTCGTTCCGCAACGAGATCACGCCCGGCAACTTCCTCTTCCGCACGCGCGAGTTCGAGCAGATGGAGATGGAGTTCTTCGTGCCGCCGGACGAGGCGGACGAGTGGTTCCGCTACTGGGTCGACGAGCGCGCCGCCTGGTACCACCGCTACGGCATCAAGCCCGAGAGGCTGCGCGTGCGCGTGCACGAGGCCTCCGAGCTCTCGCACTACTCGAGCGCGACAAGCGATCTGGAGTACCTCTATCCGATCGGCTGGGCCGAGCTCGAGGGCATCGCCAACCGCGGCGACTACGACCTCAAGCAGCACACGGAGTTCTCTGGCACGAAGCTCGAATATGTGGATCAGGACGGCGAGCGCTACGTGCCGCACGTGATCGAGCCCGCGGCCGGCGCGGACCGCGCGTTCCTGGCCTTCCTCTGCGATGCCTACGACGAGGAGGAGGTCGCGGGCCGCGAGCGCGTCGTGCTGCGGCTGCACCCCGCGATCGCGCCGGTCAAGGCCGCGATCCTGCCGCTGCTCGGCAACGACGCCGCGCAGGGCGAGCGCGCCGCGGCTCTGGCCGCCGAGCTGCGCGGGCACTTCCAGGTCGAGCTGGACACGAGCGGCGCGATCGGGCGCCGCTACCGCAGGCAGGACGAGATCGGCACGCCCTGGGCGATCACAATCGACCACGAATCGCTCGAGGACGACGCGGTGACCGTGCGCGACCGCGATTCGCTCGAGCAGGTGCGCGTCCCGATCGGCGGGGTACGGCAACTGCTCGACGAGCGCCTGTTCGACGCATCCGTGCGGCGTTGACGCCGCACGGCCATTCGGAGACGATGACAGCCATGGCAGCGCCCGGAACGCCGATCGAGATCCACCTCATCTCCGACTCGACGGGTGATACCGCGGCGCGCGTGGCGCGGGCCGCGCAGACGCAATTCTCCGGTCACCGCACCACGGTCGTGCGGCACCCGCGCGTGACCACGGTCGACGATCTCGCCTCCCACTACGGCCGCGTCGCCTCGCGCAACGGCGTCGTGATCTTCTACACGCTGGTCGACCGTACGCTGCGCCGCACGCTGGAGGAGCTCTGCCAGCGCGACGGCATGCCCCGCTGCGACCTGCTGGGGCCGCCGCTCGAGGCGCTCGCTGCGGCCGCGGGCCACGAGGCCGACCTCGCGCCGGGCCGCCCGATCGGGCTCGACGCCGACTATTTCCAGCGCATCGCCGCGATGGAGTTCGTCGTCAAGCACGACGACGGGCTCAACGGCGAGGGCCTCGAGGACGCCGACATCGTGCTCATCGGCGTCTCGCGCACGGGCAAGACGCCGCTCTCGATGTACCTCGGCTTCCAGGGCTACAAGACCGCCAACGTCCCGCTCGTGCGCGGCATCGAGCCGCCCGGCAAGCTGTTCCAGATCGATCGTGCGGTCATCGTCGGGCTGACGATCGAGGCCGAGCGGCTGGCGCAGATCCGCGGCCGGCGCATCGGCAACCTGGCCGGCGCGCATGCGCGCGACGGCTATGCCGAGCTCAACCGCATCCACGAGGAACTCGAGCAGGCGGCCGCGCTGCAGCGCCGCCTGTCCTGCCCCGTGCTCGACGTCTCGAACCTGGCGGTCGAGGAAGCGGCGGTGCGCGTGATCGAGCTCGTCGAGGCCCGCGCCGCATGAGAGACACCTATGTGTACGCCTTCGCCGACGCGGCGGAGGTGCCGCGCGAGCTGCTCGGGGGCAAGGGTGCCGGTCTGGCGGACATGACCAAGCTCGGTCTGCCCGTGCCCGACGGCTTCACGATCACGACCGCAGCCTGCGTGCACGCGATGCACTCCGGCGGCGACTGGCCCGAAGGCCTGGCAGAGGAGATCGACAGCGCGCTCGCGGCGCTCGAGGAGCGCTGCGGGCGCCGGCTCGGCGACGACTCCGCGCCGCTGCTCGTGTCGGTGCGCAGCGGCGCGGCGGTCTCGATGCCGGGGATGATGGAGACGATCCTCAACCTCGGCCTGAACGACGTCGCGGCGCGTGCGCTGGCCGAGGAGACCGGCGATGCGCGCTTCGCCTATGACTCCTACCGTCGCCTGCTGCAGATGTTCGGCGAGGTCGTCGCGGGCGTCGGAGCACACGTGTTCGAGCACGCGCTCACGCGGCGCAAGTCCGAGCAGGGCGTGAAGCTCGACACGGGGCTCACGGGGGACGACCTGCGCGGGCTCTGCACCGAGTTCAAGCGGCTCTACGCCGAGGGCTCCGGAACGGAGTTCCCGCAGGATCCACGCGAGCAGCTGCGCCTCGCGATCTCGGCGGTCTTCCGCTCCTGGGGCGCGCCGCGAGCGCATGTCTACCGGCGCGCCAACGACATCTCCGACGAGCTCGGCACGGCCGCCAACATCTGCCAGATGGTGTTCGGCAACCGCGGCGAGGGCTCGGGCACCGGCGTGTGCTTCTCGCGCGATCCCGCCACCGGCGAGCACGTGCTGTACGGCGAGTTCCTGCAGAACGCGCAGGGCGAGGACGTCGTCGCCGGAATCCGCACGCCCGAGCCGATCGAGCGCATGCGCGAGCTGCTGCCCGAGGCCTATCGCGAGCTGGTGGCCACGGTCGAGCGCCTCGAGCAGCATCACCGCGAGGTGCAGGACATCGAGTTCACGGTCGAGCAGGGCCGCCTCTACATGCTGCAGACGCGCACGGCCAAGCGCACGGCGCAGGCCGCGCTGCGGATCGTTCGCGAGTTCGTCGCCGAGGGCGTGATCACGCCCGACGAGGCCGTGCTGCGGATCGACCCGGCGCAACTCGACCAGCTGCTGCACCCCCGCCTGGACGCATCGGTGCAGGCGCAGCCGATCGCCCGCGGGCTGGGCG
>JALYLC010000491.1 GCA_030774435.1 Actinomycetota bacterium | reverse complement strand
GTGCTCCCCGACGATCGCCTCGAAGTAGCCGCCCTGCCGGTCCTGCTGCATCACGACCTGCATGCCGAGTGCGTCGCTCCAGAACGCCAGCGCGCGCTCGAGGCTCGAGACGGTCAGGCCGGTGTGGTGAATCTGTTTCATCAGCACGTCACAGTCACTGGATGGTGAACCCGCCGTCGACGACGAGCGTCTGGCCGGTGATCCAGGCGGCGGCGTCCGAGAGCAGGAAAGCTACGGGCCCTGCGATGTCGCCGGGCTCGCCGATGCGCCGCAGCGGGTGGCGCTCGGCGATCGCCGGCACGAGCTCGTCGAAGTTGTCGCGGCCAAAATACGCCATCGGCGTGCGCACGAGCCCGGGCGCCACGGCGTTGACACGGATGCCGTCCGGGCCGACGTCAACGGCGAGCGCGCGCACGAGCGCGTCGACCCCGCCCTTGGCGGCGCAGTAGCTGGCGTATCCGGGCGCGCCGATGCGCCCGAGCTGGCTTGAGAGGAGCACGATCGCGCCGCCGCGGCCGAGCGCTCCGAGCGCCGCGCGCGCGACGCGCAGCGGCAGTGCCAGATTCGTCCCGAGAACGTCGTCGATCTGCTCGTCGGGAGTGCTGCGCGGATCCTCGCCCCGCAGCACGGTGCCCGCGGCGTGCACGACGCCGTCGAGGCCGTCCATGCCCTCGACGCAGGCGGCCACGCAGGCCTCGGGAGCGCCCGGCTCGAGCAGGTCGCAGGCGAAGCGGCGCACGCCGTCGAGATCGTCCAGCGCGTCGGCCCGGCGCCCGGTGGCGAGCACGCGCGCGCCCTGCGCGACGCACAGCTCCGCGACCGCGCGGCCGATGCCCGACGAGGCTCCGGTGACGAGGATGCGCCGGCCCTCGAGCACGGCTAGATCGAGCCCCCGAAGGTGTCGCACTTCGTCATGTCACCGATCTTGTAGCCCGTCGTGAACCAGGTCTGGCGCTGCCTCGACGATCCGTGCGTCCAGACCTCCGGGTTGATCGTGCCCTGGGTCTCCGACTGGATGCGGTCGTCGCCCACGGCCGCCGCGGCATTCAGCGCATCATCGATCTGAGTCTTCGTGATCGGATTCAGCAGGCCGGTGTCGGTCGCGTGCGAGGCCCACACTCCGGCGAAGCAGTCGGCCTGCAACTCGGTGCGCACGGACGTGCCCTGCGCGCCCTGCTGGCTCGTGCCCGAGCCGAGAGTGCCAAGCAGATCCTGGATGTGATGGCCGTATTCGTGTGCGATCACGTACCCCTGTGCCAGCGAGCCGCCGGTCGCGCCGAACTTGTCGTGCAGCTCGTCGAGGAACGTCAGGTCGATGTAGACGTGCTTGTCGGCCGGGCAGTAGAACGGGCCGACATCGGTGCTCGCCGGGCCGCAGCCGGTCTGCCACTGGTCGCTCTCGAAGTAGGTCGTCGCGGGGACGTAGGTGCGCCCGCGGCGCGCGAACTCGTCCTTCCAGAAGCGCTGCACGGAATTGACGTAGCCGATGATGCGGCAGTCCTGGCGCGCGTTGGCGTCGGCGCCCGTGCGGCAGTCGGAGAGGTCGCTCGGAGGCGCGCCGGCGGAGGTCTGGTCCTGCAGGTCGCCGAGCTGGCCGAGGCTCCCGCCACCCCCGAGGAGCTGCAGCAGCAGGATGACGACGAGGCCGCCGAGGCCGAGCCCGCCGCCGCCCACAGCGATGCGCCCGCCCGGGAACGCGCCGCCCAGGCCGCCGCGCCCGCGCTCGTCGCGCACCTCCGACGGATCGAGCTGGGAGTCGTCGCGGAAGGACACCGGGTGAGTGTACGGTCCTGCCGCCGTGACGCAAGACGCCTCTTTCCAGCCCCGGGCCGGCGCGCCCACGTGAGCAGCGAGATCTCGGCCGAGGAGGCCTGCCGCGCCGCGCTCGCGCAGCTCGAGGCCGAGAACCCGCGCATCAACGCCGTCGTCGCCTGGGACGGCGAGCGCGCCCTGGCCGAGGCGCGCGAGCGCGACGGCCTGCCGCACGTCTGGCGCGGTCCGCTGCACGGCGTCCCGTTCACCGCCAAGGACCTGACAGACGCCACGCCCTACACGACGACGTACGGCTCCCGGGCGTTCGCCGACAACGTGCCGTCCGCCGACGCCGCCTGCATCGCGCGGCTGCGGCGGGCCGGGGCGGTGCTGATCGGCAAGACCAACACGCCCGAGATGGGCGCGCGGCCGACGACCGAGAACGAGCTCTTCGGCGCCACGCGCAATCCCCACGACACGGAGCGCACGCCCGGCGGCTCGAGCGGCGGTGCCGCTGCCGCGCTCGCGACGGGCATCGGCATGCTCGCGCAGGGCTCGGACGGCGGCGGCTCGATCCGCATTCCGGCGGCCTGTTGCGGCGTCGTGGGGCACAAGCCGACGCGCGGGCTCGTGAGCGGTGCACCCGCGACCTACGACGCCTGGGAGGGGTTCGCCACCAACGGCCCGATGGCGCGCACCGTCGGCGACTGCGCGCTGATGCTCGAGGTGATGGCCGGGTCGGAGCCGGGCGACGCCTACTACCCCCCGCCGTACGACGCGGCCTTCGTGGCCGCCTGCGCCGAGGATCCCGCGCCGCTGCGCATCGGCGTGCTGCGCGAGCCGCCGGTCGGCAGCCTCGATTTCGAGCTCGCAGCGATCTTCGACGCGGCCTTGGCAGCCCTCACGCACATGGGACACCGGCTCGAGGTGGCCGACGTGCCGGTGGCCGCGCTCATGGGGCCGTTCGAGACGATCGTGCTCGGCCAGAGCGCCGCCTACCGGCAGATCGTGGCGCCCGAGCGCTGGATGGAGCTCGGGCCACTGACGCGCGAGGTCGTGGCAGACGGCGAGCGCATCGCCACCGGCGACTACGTCCAGGCAGTCGCGGCCGCACGTCGCGGCTCGGCCGCGTTGTTCGACGCGCTCGCGCCCTTCGAGCTCCTCGTGTCCCCCGTGCTCACGCGGGCAGCCGTTCCACTGGACGAGTTCCCGGTCGACGGCGGCCGCCGCGAGTGCTGGCGCGCGTACTTCGAATGGCACTCGTACACCGTGCCGTTCAACGTCACGGGCCAGCCCGCGCTCTCCCTGCCCTGCGGTACGACCGCGGAAGGCCTGCCCGTCGGCCTGCAGATCGCCGGGCCGCCGGGCGCAGACGCGCTCGTGTTCGCCCTCGCCGCCGCCCTCGAGCGGGCGCTCGTCTAGCGGTGGACGCCGCCGACCTCGGGATCACCGAGGCCTCCGCGCTGATCGCGGGCAGGAAGCTGTCGGCCTCCGAGCTCGCACGAGCCTGCCTCGCGCGCATCGCCGAGCGCGACGGGACGCACAGCCACGAGGGCGATCCCGCGTCGATCAACGCGTGGGTGCGCGTGTACGAGGAGCGGGCGCTGGCGGCGGCGGCGCACGCCGACGAGCATCGCCCCGATCCGCTGCCGCCGTTGTGGGGCATCCCGATCGGCGTCAAGGACCTCTACGCGGTCGCCGGCGAGCCCCTGACCGCGTCGAGCAGGCTGCTCGACGAGCGGCCGGCCGTCGATTGCGACGTCTGGGCGAGCCTGCGCGCCCAGGGCATGATCCTGCTCGGCCACCTGCACACGCACGAGTTCGCAGTCGGCGGGACGACCGACCAGGTTGGCAACCCGTGGGCGCTCGAGCGCTCCGCCGGCGGGTCGAGCGGGGGCTCGGCCGCCGCACTCGCGGCGCGCATGGTGCCCGCGGCGACCGGCACGGATACCGCCGGCTCGTTGCGCATCCCCTCGGCGCTGTCGGGGACGTCGACGATCAAGCCCACGCGGGGCCGTCTCTCCCTGAGCGGCGTCGTCCCGCTCGCGACGAGCCTCGATCACGCGGGGCCGATGGCGCGCAGCCTGGAGGACTGCACCCTGCTGCTCGCGGGGATGGCCGGGCCCGACCTGGGC
>JALYLC010000490.1 GCA_030774435.1 Actinomycetota bacterium | reverse complement strand
GTGATGAGCGGTGGAGCAGGGCTCGGTGTCGCGCGCGCCCCACGCGGCGGACTGACCGCATCCGTGCGGCGGTCGCGCCGCCATCTCCGCCGCGAGCCCCGCCAACGGGTTACCGAGTGCGCGGCTTTTTGCGCGGCTTTTTCGTGCGCTCGCGTGCGCCTCCATGCGGTCCCGTGCGTCCGAACCCCGATGCGCCCCAAGACACAGAAAGGCCCGCCGAAGCGGGCTTTTCCTTGCAGTGGGAGCGGTTGGATTCGAACCAACGTAGGCATACGCCAACGGGTTTACAGCCCGTCCCCTTTAGCCTCTCGGGCACACTCCCAGCACACGCAGCCGCCGAGGCGGCCGCGCGCAGATCTTAGCGAAGGTCGGCCCGGTTCAGCCCATCGTGCCGCGCAGGCTCTGGGCCTCCGGCAGCGTCTCGAGCTTCTTGAGCGTGTTGTTCTCGATCTGGCGGATGCGCTCGCGCGTCACGCCGAAGGCGCGCCCGACTTCCTCGAGCGTGCGGGGGCGGTCGCCCGTGAGGCCGTAGCGCAGCTCGATCACGCGGCGTTCGCGCTCCGGCAGCGATTCCAGTGCGCGCTCGATGTCCTCGCGGCGCAGGTTGAGCGTCGCGGTGTCGAACGGCGTGGGCTCGCTGTCGTCGCGCACGAAGTCGCCCAGCTCGGACTCCTCGTCCTCGCCGATCGGCTTCTCGAGCGAGATCGGCGCCTGTGCCATGCGCAGGATCTCGCGCACCTCGTCGGCGCTCATGCCGAGCTCGCGCGCGATCTCCGACGGCAGTGGCTCGCGGCCGAGCTTCTGTACCAGCTGGCGCTCGACGTGCACGGCCTTGTTGAGCTTCTCGACCATGTGCACCGGGATACGGATCGTGCGGGACTTGTCGGCGATCGCTCGCGTGACCGCCTGCCGGATCCACCAGGTCGCGTAGGTGGAGAACTTGTAGCCCTTGCGATAGTCGAACTTCTCGACCGCGCGGATGAGCCCGAGCGAGCCCTCCTGGATGAGGTCGAGGAACGAGAGGCCGCGGCCCAGATAGCCCTTGGCGATGGAGACGACGAGGCGCAGGTTGGCCTCGATCATCGCCTGCTTGGCGCGCATGTCGCCGCGCTCGATGCGCTTGGCGAGTTGCACCTCCTGCTCAGCCGTGAGCAGCGAGACGCGTCCGATGGCGCGCAGGTACAGGCGCAGCGAGTCGAGCGAGGGCTCGACCGTCAGGTCGAGCTCCGGCCCCTTCTCGGCGGCCGGGGCGTCCGGCGTGGGATCGCCGGCGCTCTCGAGCACGTCGATGCCGTGATCGAGCAGATATGAATGCAGATCTTCGACTTGCTCCTTCGAGATCTCGACCTCTTCGAGGACGGTCGCGATCTCGTCGTACGTTAAAAAGCCCTTTTCCTGGCCTACCTCGACAAGGCGCGCGAGCTCCTCGATATCGGGCAGCGAGTACTCGACCGTCAGCATTCCGTGGCCCCCATACCGCACCTCCCGGTTCGTATGGCACCCCGCCTGCACAGCGCGAAGCGACCTGCCTGCACCCGAGTGCCCGAACGCGGCTCTGGAGTGAGGTGGCGGGCAGCATAGGTGACGGAATCGCGACCGCAAATTGCGCGATTCGGAACCTACCGAAAAGCGCTGTCAGTTCTCGACCAACAGTGGGAATACCCCCTAAAGCGGGGGGTTTTGCGCCCGGGCTATAGCACTGGGAGGGACTGGGACCAGACCCCGACCGGCGCGCCGCCGCCATCGCGGATGGGACGCTCCCGCCAGGGGTCGAAGGCCTCCCCGAGGGGGCCGGCAACGGCCTCGAGCAGGTACAGCGCCGCGATCTCCATGGCCTCGAACGAGCCGTCCTCGACCTTGAGTGCGCCACCGCGCCCGGTCTGCGCGCTGGCGCAGCAGAACACGCCGAGTGCGCCGCGTTTGGCGACGACGTGCGGCAAGGCGTTGGCCAGCGAGTCGAACGAGCCGGGCCCTGCGACCATCTCCGGCGCCTCGCGCATGGCGACGGCGACTCCCCGGGCAGCCTCGGCCAGGGGTTCCGGCATCCCTTGGCCGGCCAGCCGCAGGTAGCCGAGGGCCGCGTTGCGCAGCGGCAGCGAGTACGCGCGCATGCCGCAGCGGTCGCCCCCGATCACGAGCTCGCTCGCACACGCGAGGGCGACTGCCTCCGTGGCATCGGCCTGCGCCTGCCCATCGGGGTCGAGATAGGCACCGGGATCGCGCCCGAGCATGCTCTCGCGCAGCAGCATCAAGGCGTGGTTGCCCGAGCAGTTGTGCTCGAGCACCGTCGGCGTCCGGCCGGCGAGCGCGAGCGCGCGGGCGG
>JALYLC010000489.1 GCA_030774435.1 Actinomycetota bacterium | reverse complement strand
AAGAGCGTGTTCCCTTCACGACGGGAATCCTGATCGGAATCGGCGAGTCGCGGGCCGAACGCATCGACGCGCTGCTGGCGATCCGTGAGCTCGCCGAGCGGTATGGACACGTGCAGGAGGTGATCGTCCAGAACTTCCGGGCTAAGCCGGAGACGCGGATGGCCTCGCACCCCGAGCCCTCGCTCGACGAGCTGCTGTGGACGGCGGCGGCCGCACGGGTGCTGCTCGGGCCCCGGTGGAACATCCAGGCCCCGCCGAACCTGAGCTACGACGAGTTCCCGCGGCTGCTCGACGCGGGGATCAACGACTGGGGCGGGGTCTCGCCGGTGACGGTCGACCACGTGAATCCGGAGGCGCCGTGGCCGGAGGTCGAGCGCCTGCGGGCCGCGACGGAGGCGCGCGGACTGCGGCTCGCGCCGCGGCTCCCGATCTATCCCGAGTACGTCGCGGAGCTCGACCGGTGGGCCGATCCGGCCGTCGCCGCCGCCGTGCTCCGCCGAGCGGACGCGGACGGGCTGGGACGCGAGGACCGCTGGGCCGCCGGCGCCCCCGAATCTCCGGCCGCCTGCCGGGTGGCCACCAGCCTCCTCCCCACTGCGAGCGTAGCGCGGAAATCCGCACGCGTGGATGCCGAGACCGTGCCGAAACCGTCGCAACCGATCGAGCGCGTGCTCGCCAAATCGAGGGCCGGCGAAGGGCTCGACGAGGACGACGCCACCACGCTCCTCCAAGCGCGCGGCCCCGACCTCCGGGCGGTCCTCCAGGCCGCCGACGACCTCCGCCGCGAGGTGAACGGCGACACCGTCACGTATGTGGTCACGCGCAACATCAACTACACCAACGTCTGCTACTTCCGCTGCGGGTTCTGCGCATTCTCCAAGGGCCGGCTGGCCGCCAACCTGCGCGGACCGGCCTACCTGCTGAGCGTCGAGGAGGTCGTCCGGCGCTGTTCCGAGGCGTGGGATCGCGGCGCCACGGAGGTCTGCCTTCAGGGCGGCATCCACCCTGGCTTCACGGGCTCCTGGTACCTCGAGCTCGTACGCGCGATCCGCGAGGCACTGCCGCAACTGCACGTACACGCGTTCTCGCCGCTCGAGGTGTGGCAGGGCGCGGCCACGGAGGGCTGGGCGCTGCACGACTACCTCGAGCAACTGCGCGACGCCGGGCTCGGTAGCCTGCCGGGCACCGCGGCCGAGATCCTCGACGACGAGGTGCGGCGGGTGCTCTGCCCCGACAAGTTGCGCACCGCGCAGTGGCTCGAGGTCATGCGCACGGCGCACGGCGTCGGGCTGCGCACGACCTCGACGATCATGTTCGGGCACATCGAGGCGCCCGTTCACCAGGCACGGCACCTGCTCGCGATCCGCGACCTGCAGCGCGAGACGGGCGGCTTCACGGAGTTCGTCCCGCTCCCGTTCGTGCACGAGGAGGCGCCGATCGCCCTCAAGGGGCTCGCGCGCCACGGCCCGACGTTCCGCGAGGCCGTCGTCCTCCACGCGGCCGCGCGCCTCGTGCTCGACCCGCACGTCACGAACATCCAGGCCTCCTGGGTGAAGCTCGGGCCCGAAGGTGCGCGCGTGCTGCTCGACGCAGGCGTCAACGACCTCGGCGGAACGCTCATGAACGAGTCGATCAGCCGCGCCGCCGGCGCGAGCCACGGCCAGGAGTGCCCACCCGAGCGCATGGAGGAAGTGATCCTCGCCGCGGGCCGTGAGCCGCATCAGCGCACCACCCTCTACGGCGACGCCCCGGCGGAGCGCGTCTCGGCCTCGTTCGCCGCCGCGCCGCTCGCCCCCTCCGACCCGCCGCCCTATGACGACGGTGGGTTGCTGAGGCCAGCCCAGCTGATCCGGCCCGGGTTGATTCTGGGTTAGGAACCTTCCGAGATCCATAGAATCCCCCGACCGGCCCCCGAATGGCTGATTGCTAGGGTCTCCGGATTCCCGGCCCGCCGGAAGTCCGGACGAGCGACTCCAGGAGACGACGATGCACCTGTTCCGAAGGTGCGGAATGCGCCGCGTGCTCGTGCTGCTGCTTGCGATGAGCGGCCTGCTGGCCGTGCCCGCGCTCGCCCTCGCACACCCCGACCTGACCCTCGTGAAGGTCGTCGACCACGCGCAGGCCGCGCCCGGCGACCTGCTGACGTACACGATCCTGATCGAGAACCGCGGGACGCACGCGAACGCCCCGGGCACCATGACGGACACGCTGCCCGCGCACACGACCTTCGTGAGCGCCTCGGCCGGCTGCACCGCCGCGGCCGGCGTGATCACCTGCCCGGTCGCGCCGCTCGCCGTCGGCGCCTCGGTCTCGTACACGGTGACCGTGCGCGTGGACGACGACGTCCCGGCCGGCGATCTCGTGAACGTGGCAGACGTAGCGGCGCCCGGCGACAGGCCAACCGACAACAACCACGGCGAGGCGACCTCGACGGTGGGCTTCGCGGGCCTCGGCGACTACGTCTGGTGGGATCAGAACCACGACGGATTGCAGACCGCCGGCGAGCCCGGCTTCGCAGGTGTGACCGTGCACCTCTACAACGCCTCCGGAGCGCTGATGGGGACGACCGCGACCGACGCCAACGGCCTCTACCGCTTCGACAGGCTGCAGCCCGGGACGACCTACACGGTCTGCCTCGACGCGCCGGCCGACAGCGCTTCCGGCGGCCCGCTCGCGGGCTTCGAGTTGACCGGCGCCAACGCCGGCGCCGACGACGCCGTCGACTCCGACGCCGCCCTGCGCGACGGCGCGCCCTGCATCGCCGCCGCCGCCACGGGCGCCGCCGGCTCGTTCATCCCTACCTACGACTTCGGCTTCTGGAAGCCGGCCGCCATCGGCGACCGGGTCTGGGAGGACTCGAACCACAATGGCATCCAGGACGCGGGCGAGCATGGCGTGGGTGGCGTGGGCGTCGCTCTCCACGACTCCACGGGCGCCACGATCGCGCACGCCGTGACCGACGCCAACGGCCTCTACCTCTTCGACCGGCTCCCGGCGGGGACGTACAACGTCTGCTTCGAGCTGAGCACGATCCCCGCGGGCTTTGGCCTGACCACGAAGGACTCGAGCGGCTCCACGCGCGCCAATGGCTCAGACGCCGGAGCGGACGGCTGCGCCGTCAGCACCGTCCTCGCGCCGGGTCAGCGCGACCTGGACTGGGACGCGGGCATCTGGAAGGCCTCGACCCCGTCCAACGGCGGCTCGTCGGGCGCGGTCTCCGGCCAGCCCAGGCTGTCCCTCGAGAAGACGGGCAAGCCGTCGTCCGTGCGCGCGGGTGACTCGATCCGCTACACGCTCGTGGTCACCAACGTCGGCAACGCGACGGCGCACCGCGTCAAGGTCTGCGACACCCTGCCCGACGGCCTCACCGTCACGTCGACCGGAAGCGGCAAGCTCGCGGGCGCTCAGGTGTGCTGGACCGTCGGAGTGCTCGCGAAGGGCAAGCACCGGAAGTTCACGCTGCTCGTGAAGGTCGACCTGACGCAGCGCTCGCGCGTCGTCAACAAGGCGGTCGCCACCGCCAACGACGCGCCGCCCGCCCGGGCGGCGTCCTCGACGTCGATCACGCTCCCGCGCGACCGCCACGGGGTGGCCGGCGTCACCGGCTAAGAGCCGGGACTCCTATGCGGCGATGGCGTCGGCGCTCTCGCCGGTGAGCACGCGGCAGAGCGCGTCGACCACGGCCGGATCGAGTTGCGTGCCCGCGTTGCGGCGCAGCTCCTCGAGCGCCTCGGCGCGGTCACGAGCGTTGCGGTAGGGCCGGATCTCGGTCATGGCCGTATAGGCGTCCACTGCCGCCAGCACGCGTGCGGCCATCGGAATGGACTCGCCCGCGAGCCGGTCCGGGTAGCCCTCGCCATCGAAGCGCTCGTGATGGTGGCGGATCGCGAGCTGCGTCCGTGCCAGCCCGGGGATGCGCGCGACCATGTCGGCGCCGATGCTCGGGTGCTCGCGCAGGAGCACCCATTCCTCCTCGTCGAGCGGACCGGGCTTGGAGAGCACCGCGCCTGCGACGGCGATGGTGCCGACGTCGTGCAGCAGACCCGCCAGGCGCAGATCGCCTTGCAGGCTCTCGGGCAGCCCGAGCTCGCGGCCGACGAGCTGGGCGAGCTCGGCAACGCCGACCTCGTGCTCGTGCGGGACGCCCTCGCGCAGCGCGGCGGCGCGCGCGAGCGTCGCGGCGACGCGCACGGCCTCGCCGGTCTCGTCCTCGGACAGCTCCAGGCGGCTGTCCGCGACGGGCGGCTTGCCGGGGCCGTGGCGCTTGGCCGCCGCGAGGGCGACCTCGGCGGTGTGCAGCAGGGCGTCGACGGTCGTGCCGGGATGCGAGCGCGCGCCGCCCGCCGAGACCGTCACGTGCACCTCGCGGCCCGCCGAGCGCAGGGGCTCCTGCGTGAGCGACGCGGCGATCTCGCCGCACATGCGACGCAGCGCTTCGGCGTCGCGCAGGTCGGGCACCAGCACCGCGAAGCGGCCGCCGCCGGCGTGCGAGATCGTGTCGTAGGTACGCACGCTGTTCGAGAGCCGGCCCGCCAGCTCGCGCAGGACGGCGTCGCCGACGGCGTGCCCGCGACGCTCGTTGAGCTCGCGCAGGCGGTCGACGTCGAGCAGCACGAGCGCCGGGCTCGTCTGTTCGCGCTGCGAGCGCGCGAGCTCGCGGCGCGCGACATCGAGCAGGTGGTGGCGGTTGAACAGCCCCGTGGTCGGGTCGACGCGCGAGCGCCGCTCGGCCTCCTCGCGCGCGAGTTGCAAGCCGATGCGAGCGCGTTCGCGCTCGGTGACGTCGCTGATCACGGCGTCATAGGCCACGGGCCCGTCTCCGGGGTGTGGCCGCGCGCGCGCCCAGACCCAGCGCTCGATGCCGTCGAGTCCGCGCATGCGGTAGGTCGCCTCGGCAGCCTCGCGCTCGGCGAGCCGTTCGAGGTACTCGTCGAGCACCGGCCGGTCGTCGGGGTGCACGCACTCGTACCAGACGGTCGGCCCGTCGGCACCCTCGGGCAGCGGGCCGCCGAGCATGCGCTCGGCACCAGGGCCCGGGTCGGTCCAGATGGTGCGGCCATTGTCCAGCACGCACGAGACGACGAACTCGGCCACCCCTCCGAGCACGCGCTCGAGGCGCAGCGAGAGCTCGTTGCGCTCGTTCGTGGCCTCGTGCAGCGCCGTGACGTCGGCGACCACGCCATCGATGTCGACGACGCCGTCGGGGCGCAGCCGATGCGGGAAGATCCGCTCCCACACCCAGCGCTCCACGCCGTCGTAGCCGCACAGCCGGTACTCGAGCTCGAGCGGGTGCAGCTGGCACTCGTTGGCGTAGCAGAACGTCTCGTCGTAGCGCGCGCGATCGTCCGGGTGAATCGCGCCGAGCCACTTCTCATCCGAGCCGCCATTGCCGTCCGAAGTGAGCCCGAGCAGCGAGCGCGACGGGGTCAGTGAGACGAGCGTCACGAAATGGTCGTCGGGATGCGTCTGGCCGCTATAGACGTGCAGGCCGAGCGTATCGACGACTGCGTGCAATCGCCGCTCGGCAGCGCTCTCTGGTTGACTGCGCCCTGGGGATGGCTCCACGGCGTTTCCTATCGGCAGGAAACGCGCTGCACTGAAGCCTTTGTGCGCGCAATCTGGACGCAGACGATCTGCCCCCGAAACGCGATCGCGGCGGTTGCCGGCAACGCGCGCTCCAGCGCGGCGGCGGCCGACGCCGCCCTGCGCGTCGCGAGGCGCAATTCGAGACCCCTCGGCCCCACGCCCAGGCGCCCGCCCAGCCAGTTGCGAGCGAGCCCGTCCTGCCCTGTCAGCGCGATCAGGTCCTCGGCCCCGAAGGTGGTCACGAGGTCGTAGCGTCCCACCGGGAGGCTCACGGCCCGCGCCGGCGGATCGCCCGCCAGGTAGCGGGAGGGATCCAGTACCGCGGCCGTCGTCCGCGGCGGGTGGCGGAAGGCCCGGTCCAGCAGGCGCCGCCCTCCTCGCGCCCGCAGTGCGCGCACGAAGTCCAGACCGGCCGTGTAGGGGTAGAGCAGCTCCCGCTCGAGATACGGCGCCGAGCCCCCGGACGGGTCCGACGGCAGCGACCCCAGTGTGCGCGCCAGCTCGGTGACGAGGTCGCCGGGCGAGAGCTGGGCGACGTAGCGGGACTGGACGTCGGTCGCATCCCCCTCGGCGAGCGCCTGCGCGCCCAGCTCGCCGTCATGATCGCGCGGGTGCGGGGCAAAGGCCCCACGCGTGAGGTGGAAGTGCTCGTCCTGCAGCGCGTGGGTGACCTCGTGCGCGATCACCGAGCGCGGCGCGGCGGCGCCCGAGCCGAGCACGTAGAGGCGCCCGCTCTGCGGCACGTAGAGGCCGGCGACCTGACCGGTCAGCTGGCTCTGCTGCACCTGCTCGAGGCGCTGTCCGCGCTTCAGCACTCCGAGCAGGTGCAGCGCGTCGTCCCAGGCGGCGTCGTTGCGCGGGTGCCGCTCCCGGGCCAGCTCGCGCAGGACGACGCGGCGCAACCCGGCGGCATCCAGCGTCGAGATGGCGAGCGGATGCGTCGTCTCGAGTCCGCGCAACTGCTCGGTGCGGGCGATCACGGCGCGCAGTTCGGAGCCCGTGCCGGCGCTCGCCGGCGCAACGAGCAGCAGTCCGGCGAGCAGGCCCGCGAGCGCGCGGATCCGTCCCATCGCCCTCATTCTGGTGCAAAGCGCGCGGCCGAGAAGACCCGCGCGGCCTTCACACATCGGGGTCAGGCACGCGCGTTGCGCGCCTGACCCCGCTGCATATAAAGGGGTCTGACCCCTTTATATGCAGGGCGCGGAGTCACGGAAATTGCACGTCAGTTCACGCGGCGCTCGCGGCCGGTCCACTCGCGCTCGCGCAGCACGAACTTCTGGACCTTGCCGGTCGCCGTTCGGGGCAGGCTGCAGTACTCGACGCTGTCGGGGCACTTGAAGCCCGCCAGCTGCTCGCGGCAGAACGCCCTCAGCTCCTCGGCCGGCGCCTCGGCGCCCGGCCGCAGCTCGACGAACGCCTTCGGGCGCTCGCCCCAGTGGTCGTCCGGGATGCCGACGACCGCGCAATCGAGCACGGCGGGATGGCGCGCGAGCACCTGCTCGACCTCGATCGTCGAGATGTTCTCGCCGCCCGAGACGATCACGTCCTTGAAGCGGTCACGCAGCTCGATGCGCCCGTCCGGATGCACGACGGCGGCGTCGCCCGAGTGCAGCCAGCCGCCGCGGAACGCCTCGGCGGTGGCCTCGGCATCGTCGAGATAGCCGGCCATGACGGTGTTCCCGCGCAGCACGACCTCACCCATTGCCTGACCGTCGCGCGGGACGGGCGCATCCTCGCGATCCCACACGTCGACGCTGCCGCCGAGCACGGTGGGCACTCCCTGACGGGCGCGGCGGCCCGCGCGCTGATCGGCCGGCAGCTCGTCCCACTCGGGCGGCCAGGCGGACACGGTGGCCGGGCCGTAGGTCTCGGTCAGGCCGTACATGTGCACGAGCCGGATGCCGACGGCCTCGCAGCGCTCGATCAGCGTGGGCGAGGGCGGGGCGCCTCCGACGACGCAGGTCACCGCGTGCTGGAGCGGCGCCGCGTCGGCGTGCGCCAGCAGCGTGATCAGCACCGTCGGCGCGGCGCAGAGATGCGTGGCGCCGGCGCGCAATTCACGCCAGACCGCGGCCGGCTCCGGCCGCTGCAGGACGACACTCGTGGCGCCCACTCCCGCCACCGCCCAGCTGAAGCACCAGCCGTTGCAATGGAACATCGGCAGCGTCCAGAGGTAGTTGCTGTCGGGACCGAGGCGCGTCTCGACGAGGTCGGCGAGCGCGCCGAGATACGCGCCGCGGTGCGTGTAGACCACGCCCTTCGGAGTGCCCGTCGTGCCGCTCGTGTAATCCACCGAGATCGGCCGGTCCTCGCTGTCGGGCCAGTCCGGCGGGTGTGGATGGGCGCCCTCGAGGAGTGCCTCGTACTCCGCCCCCAGCCGCACGACGCGCAGGCCGGGCAACTCGACGGCGCGGCTCGCGGCCACCTCGAGCTCCGGGTCGAGCAGCAGCACCTGCGCGCCGCAGTGCTCGACGATGAAGCGCACCTCGGGTGGGGCCAGGCGCGTGTTGATGGCGCACAGCGCGCCGCCGGACGCGGGCACGCCGAAATGCGCCTCCAGTAGCTCGCTGTGGTTGAGCGAGAGCATCGCGACTCGCTGCTCGACGGCCACCCCGAGCTTCTTCAGCGCGCCACCCAGCCGCCACGCGCGGTCGGCGAGCTCCGAGAACGTGAGCGTGCGCTCGCCGTCGCGCACGGCTGGCCGCTCGGGGTACGCCAGCGCGCTCCGGCGCAGGAGCGCGAGCGGCGACAGCTCGTCCCGATTGGCGCTCATCTGCAGCTCGGCGCGCCTACGCCTCGTCGTCGCGCTTGTGCGGCGGGTCCTCCACGTCCTCCCACTCGACCTCGTCGATGCGCATCGCGCGCGTCGAGCCGCCGATCCCGCCGCCGGGTTCCTCCTCCTCCTCCGCGGGGGCCGTCGGCTCGTCGAGAGGCCCGAGCTCGACCTCGTCGTGCTCCGCGGTCGCGCTTCCGTGCGGCTCCTCCTCCGGCTCCGCGTGCGGCGGCGGCTCGTAGGAGTCGTCGTCGCCGTCCTCCCAGGCCGGGATCGGCCCGGGCACGTGCATGACGTCCTCGCTGTCGTCGCCTCGCAGGTGACGCAGCTCCTCGCGCAGATCCTGCGTCTCGCGGCGCTTCTCCTCGAGCCGCTCGCTCAGCCGCGCGCGTGCGCGGTTGGCCACGACGCTGCGCAACGCCCAGCCCGTCGCGAAGCCCACGAGCGCTGCAAGCACCATCCAGATGACGATCTCACTCGCCGTTTCGAACATCAGGGCTCCTTCTATCCGCTCAGCACGGTGAATTCGATGCGGCGGTTCTTGCTGCGGCCGGCGGCGGTCTTGTTGCTCGCGATCGGCTTGGCCTCGCCGTAGCCCTTTGCGATCAGCGTCTTCGCGGCGACGCCGTGTTTCGCCAGGAACACGACGACCGAGTGCGCGCGCGCCTTGCTCAGTCTGAGATTCGCCTTGGCGTCACCGACGTCGTCGGTGTACCCGCCCACGGAGACACGCGACGAGCCGGCGGCCTTGAGCGGCTTGACGAGTGCGAGGAGCACCTTCTGCCCCGCCTTGGTGATCGCGGCACTGCCCGACTCGAAGGCGATCGAGCGGCCGTGGACGGCGTCGTCGATGTTCGCCTGCAGCGCGCCGCCTGCGCCCTCGCCCACGACCCGCAGCTTGCTCACGACGGTGCGGCCCGCCGCATCCCCGACAGCCTTCACCAGCGCGTTGCCGGCCGCCGCCGTGGGCACGCGGCCCCGGACGGTCAGAGCCTTCCTGGTCGAGGTCACATCGATCGCACCGAAGCCCGCATCCTTGCGCGGCAGCCCCGCCATGGCCGTTGCCAGCCACGCGGCCGAGTCGGCGGTGGACTGTACCTGCAGCCGGTCGAGCACGTTGTCCTTGCCGAAGCGGGCGGAAGCGGCGGAGTCGATTGCCTGCTTCTCGTTGGCGTCCTTGACGGCCCCGTCCAGCGTCACCTGCCCCGCGGCCACGTGGGCGCGCAGCACGCCTGCGGGCGCGACCGGGAGCGTGGTCGGCGGCGACGAGTTCGAGTCGTTGCCGTGGAACGTGATGGCGAGCACGATCAGCACGAGCAGCGCGGCCGCCCCGCTGGCGAGAATGCGCTGCCCGCTCATCCGGGAGACGCTACCGCACGGTGCTGCGGTCAAACAACCCGCGCGGATCGCCATCGGGGCCTGCGGAGCTACGGTTGCGATGTGAGCGCACGGCCCCCCCAGGCCGACGAGATCGTGATCGTCGCCAACCGGTTGCCCGTCGTCCGCGCCGACAACGGCTCCTGGGAGGTCAGCCCGGGCGGCCTCGTGAGCGCGCTGGCGCCGATCGTGCAGGCGGGGCGCGGCTCGTGGATCGGCTGGGCAGGCACCGTCGGGACGCCGCCGAAGGCCTTCGACCACGGCGGCATGCGCCTGACGCCGATCGGCCTCAACGCGCGCGAGATCGAGGGCTTCTACGAGGGCTTCGCGAACCGCACGCTGTGGCCGCTCTACCACGACGCGGTACGGCCACCCGAGTTCCGCCGCGAGTGGTGGCAGAGCTACGTCGAGACCAACGAGCGCTTCGCCGAGCTGACCGCGAAGGTTGCCTCCAAGGGCGCCACCATCTGGGTGCACGACTACCAGCTGCACCTCGTGCCGGCGCTGCTGCGCGCACTGCGTCCCGATCTCCGCATCGGCTTCTTCCTGCACATCCCGCTGCCGCCGCAGGAGCTGTTCATGCAGCTGCCGTGGCGCCAGCAGCTCGTCGAGGGCATGCTCGGTGCCGACCTCGTTGGCTTCCAGCGCCCCGTCGCGGCCCAGAACTTCCTGCAGATCGCCCGTCGGCTCGTCGACGTGACGCCGACGCGCACGATGATCCCCTATGCGGGACGAATCGTGCGCGTGGGCGCGTTTCCGGTCTCGATCGACTTCGCGGAGTTCGACGGCATCGCAGCGTCCCCCGCGACTGCACGCGCGGCCTCCCAGCTGCGCGAGGCGCTCGGCTCGCCCCGCCGCATCCTGCTCGGAGTCGACCGCCTCGACTACACCAAGGGCATCGACGTTCGCCTGCAGGCCTTCCGCGAGCTGCTCGAGAGCGGCGTCACGACGGCCGGCGAGACGGTGCTCGTCCAGGTCGCCACGCCGAGCCGCGAGCGCGTCACGACCTACCGGCAGCTGCGCGAGCGCGTGGAGCGCGCCGTAGGCCGGATCAACGGCGAGTTCGGCCGCCTCGGCCACCCCGCCATCCACTACCAGCATCACAATCTCCCGAGAGAAGACCTTTGCGCTCTGTACGCGGCTGCCGATGTGATGCTTGTGACCCCGCTGCGTGACGGCATGAACCTCGTCTGCAAGGAGTACGTGGCCTCCCGCCACCGCGGCGGCGGCGTGCTCGTCCTGTCGGAGTTCGCCGGTGCAGCGGGCGAGCTTCGTCAGGCGCTGCTGGTGAACCCGCATGACGTCGTCGGGCTGCGCGAGACGATCGCGCGCGCCATCGCGCTGCCGGAGGGAGAAGCCCGCCGGCGCATGCGCGAGCTGCGTCGCCAGGTGCGCACCCACGACGTGCATCGCTTCGCGCGGACCTTCCTGGAAGCGCTTGCGGAGCCGGCCGCATGAGCGAAGGCAACGCCAACGGCGACATGAAGGCGCTCGAGCAGGCGCTGGCGCGGCTTGCGCGCGAGCCCCACCTGCTGGTCGCGTGCGACTACGACGGGACGCTCGCTCCGATCGTCGACATGCCCGGGGAAGCCCGCCCGCGCCGTGAATCGGTCGCGGCGCTGCGCGCACTCGCCGCCCTCAGCGATACCAGCGTGGCCGTGATCTCGGGCCGCTCGCTGCACGATCTCGCCGCGCTCTCGCGGCTGCCCGAGGAGATCCACCTGGTCGGCAGCCACGGCACCGAGTTCGACGTCGGCTTCGCCCGCGCGCTGGCGCCCGAAGCACTCGCCCTGCGCGACCGAATCACCGACGACCTCCACGCGATCGCGGCCACGCGGGAGGGCGTGGTGGTCGAGCACAAGCCCGCGGGCGCGGCCCTGCATTACCGGCAGGCCTCCGAAGAGGACTCCGCTACGGCGCTCGCGGCCGTGCGCGAAGGCCCGGCTCTGCTGCCGGGCGTGCATGCGCGCGAGGGCAAGCAGGTGATCGAGCTGGCGGTCGTCGAGGCCGACAAGGGCTACGCGCTCGACGCGCTGCGCCACCAGGTCGGGGCCACCGCCGCGATGTTCGTGGGCGACGACGTGACCGACGAGGATGCGTTCAGCCGGCTGACCGGGCCGGACCTCGGCATCAAGGTCGGGCTCGGCCCGACGTTCGCCGCGCAGCGGGTGGACGGGCCCGACGATGTCGCGCGGTTGCTCGCGCGCCTCGTCGAGAGCCGTCGCGAATGGCTGGCCGGGGCCAACGCCGTGCCGATCGAGCGCCACGCGATGCTCGCCGACGGCAAGACGGTCGCGCTTGTCACGCCCGATGCGCGCATCACCTGGCTCTGCCATCCGCGGCCCGACAGCGCTCCTCTCTTCGCCGAGCTCGTGGGCGGCCGCGCCGGCGGATCGCTGGCGGTTCGCCCGGCGCACGACGGCGCCCCGACGGCCCAGCGCTACCTGGACGGCACGCTCACGCTCGAGACGCGCTGGGCCGGGCTGACGGTGCGGGACTACCTCGACCGCGGCGAGCCCTACGGGCGCGTGCGCCTCGTGCGCGTGCTCGAAGGCAGCGCCGAGGCGATCGTCGAGTTCACGCCGCGACCCGACTTCGGCCGCACGCCCATCGGCCTGCGCGTCGATCCCGACGGCGTCGTGGTGCTCGGAGCCGCCGACCCGGTCGCGCTGTACGCGCCCGGGCTGGAATGGGAGATCGATGACGACGGCGTGCAGTCGATGGCGCGCGCGCGCATCGACGGCGGCCGGCCCTACGTGATCGAGCTGCGCTGCGGCAGCGACAGCCTCGCGCGCCACCCCACGCCGGAGCCGGAGCGCCGCGAGCGAACCGAGCACACCTGGAACAGCTGGCTGGAGGGTCTGCGCATGCCGGCGCTCGCCCGCCCGTACGTCGCGCGCAGCGCTCTGACCCTGCGCGCGCTCTGCCACGAGCAGACCGGGGCGATCCTGGCCGCCGCGACCACGAGCCTCCCGGAGGAGATCGGCGGCGTCCGCAACTGGGACTACCGCTACTGCTGGCTGCGCGATGCCGCGGTGACTGCGATGGCGCTCGTCGAGCTCGGGTCAACGGGCGAGGCCGACGCATTGCTGGGCTACATCGAGCGGCTCGCGGAGGCCGAGAACGGCGCCGAGCGCCTGCGCCCGCTCTACTCCGTGCTCGGTGGCGATGCCGGCACCGAGGCCGTGATCGACGCGGTCCCGGGCTACGCGGGCAGCCGCCCTGTGCGCGTCGGAAACGCCGCGGCGCAGCAGGTCCAGCTCGACGTGTTCGGGCCGATCGTCGAGCTGGCCTACGAGGTCGCCGTCGCGGGCGGCAAGCTCTCGGAGCCGCATCACCTGCTCGTGGAGCAGATCGTCGACGCCGTCGAGCGTCGCTGGAACGAGCCGGACCACGGTATCTGGGAGGTGCGCCGCCCCCCGCGCCATCACGTGCACTCGCGCGCGATGTGCTGGCTGGCGGTCGACCGTGCGCTGCGGCTCGCGCGTCTCACCGGCCGCCCCGAGCGCGCCAGCTGGTCGGCGCTCGCCGATCGCATCGCCGCGGACGTGCTGGAACGCGGCTGGAAGCCCGAGGTGCGCGCATTCACGGCCGCCTACGACGGTGTCGACCTCGACGCCGCGGCCCTGCAGATCGGGCTCTGCGGCCTGCTGCCCGCCGACGACGAGCGGTTCGCGGCGACGGTCGAGGCCGTCGAGCTGCGCCTGCGCGAGGGCCCGACGGTCTACCGCTACCGCAGCGACGACGGCCTGCCGGGCAGCGAGGGCGGATTCCATCTCTGCGCACTCTGGCTCGCGCACGCGTACGCCCTCGTGGGGCGCCAGAGTGACGCGCAGGCGCTCTTCGACCAGGTGCTCGAGCTGGCCGGACCCACGGGCCTGCTCTCGGAGCAGTACGACCCGCGAGCCGAGCGCGCGCTCGGCAATCACCCCCAGGCGTACTCCCACCTCGGGCTGATCCGCGCCGCGCTCGTGCTGGATCGGCTGCCGGGATGACGATCGACTACGAGGATGCCGTCGCGGTCGGCGGCCTCTCGGTGCGCCTCCTGCGTCCGAGCGAGCCGGAGGAGCTGTTCGCGGTGGCTGCGGACGCGCGCGGCGAGGCGCCCTACTGGGCCGAGCTCTGGCCGTGCGCGCGCTCGCTCGCCGCGCATCTCGCCTCGCTCGACCTCACGGGGATGCGCGTGCTCGAACTGGGCTGCGGGCTCGCGCTGCCGTCGCTGGTGGCGGCGCTGCGCGGGGCCGACGTGCTCGCCAGCGACGTCTCGGCGGATGCGCTCGAGCGCGTCGCCGAGAGCGGCCGGCGCACCCTCGGGCGGCCGCTCGCCACGTTGCGGGCCGACCTGCACGAGCCGTCCGCCCTGCTCGCGAGCGGTCCGTTCGACCTCGTGCTGGGCGCCGACCTGCTCTACGACTGCACGCTGGCCTCGGCTATGGGTGCCCTGATCCCGCAGATCGCGCCGGCAGCGCTCTTCGCCTACGCCTGGCGGGGATCGGCGATCCCGCTGGCCATCCCGCTGGCGGCGAAGGGCTACCGCATCGCCCAGTGGCGGCCCGGCGCCGCAGGGCCACGGCTGTTCGAAGCCGTGCTCGGCTGACGGCTTCTAGGCCGCGGGCAGTGCGCGCAGGCGCTCGAGGATCGCGTAGGTGATGCCCCAGACGACGAGCTGCTCCCCATGCGGGAGCTCGAGTGCGTAAGCGGGCACATCGCTGCCGGGCAACTCGGCGACGCGCGCCGTGACGGGCACGAGCGCGGCCAGCGGCACCCAGTAGACGGCCTCGAGCTCGGCCGACAGCTCCAGCTCGGGCCGTTCGTCGAGCGCGGCGACGAAGACCGCGATGCGCACGCCGCTGATGCGCCGTCCGCGCCCGATGTGCGTGCCGAGCGCGCCCAGCAGCCGCCCGTGGGCGAGCGGGTCGATGCCGAGCTCCTCGCGCGTCTCCCGCAGAGCGGTCTCCAGCAGCGATGCGTCACCGGGCTCCCAGCGCCCGCCCGGCAGCGCGGCGTGCCCCGACCAGGGATCCTCGGGATGCAGCGCGCGGCGCGCGATCAACACCGCGTCGTCGTGCAGGCACACGAGCACGGCAGCCTCGAGCGGGGCGCCCTCGAGCTCGGGCGACGCAATACCGCCAAGAGCGTGCGCGAGCACGGCGAGCGGTGGAAAAGGGGGCGGCTGCACGGCTCGCAGCATGGCACGAGGCGGCCAAATGGCCCAGGCGCGCCAGTCGGAGCTTCCCGCCACCCGGGGTCTGACCCCGCCTGGCGGGGTCTGACCCCACCTGGCGGAACCTGGCACCGACCTGTCGATTGGAGCCGCAAATCCTTTAGGCATCGGAGAACTCGTCGTCTCGCGAGGTCGACTGAGGCACTTGCAGCGCGGCGCTCGGAACTGCTTCGATGGCCAGGAAGCGCCTGGTTGAGCGGATCGCCACCCTGGGGTCAGACTCCGCCACCTGGGGTCAGACCCCGCCTGGCGGAGCCAGACCCTTGACATCCCCCTTGACATCCCGCATGGGCCGTTTGGAACTTCGTGGAGGCCACGCGACGTAGTCTCGGCATGCGAATGCGACTGGTCTTCTGCACGGGCTCGCAGTGTCGGCCCTGCTCGTGGCGGCCGTCTCGCCGGCCGAGGCGAAGCCCTTCCGTCCCGGCGATCTCAGCATCGTCGATCATCGGCCGCAGCCGTTACGGCTAGGACAGGACGGCGGCGAGCGCGCGGTCGCCGCCGGTCACGACCGGCTCGCCGTGTGACACGAGCACGGACTCGACCGGCAGCTCGAGCAGCGGGCGGAGCGCCTCCCGCAGGTCGTCGTGCGTTGCCACGCCGAGCCACCGCTCCGGGCAGAGGCGCAGCCTCTCGGTCGTCGCGTCCGGCTTGGCACCTGCGCCGAGCAGCACGTCGCCCACGACCACCGCGCCGTGATCCGGCAGCCAGTAGACGACCTCCGCCGCGCGCGCCGTCTGCAGCGCCCGGATGCCGCCCGGGAGGTCGTCCTCCGCCCGAAACGCATCGGTCACCGGAATTTCCCGGTTGCGCAGCGGCCCCGCCGAGCGCGTCGACGCCCAGACCCGCGGAGCACCCGCGGCGGCGGCCGCGCGACCGTGCCAGTAGACGGTCAGAAGCACGTGAGCGGGCGCCCCGAACTCGGGAGGCGGGGCGAGCGGATCGATGAACACGAGCCCGTCGCGCGTCTCGACGGCGACCGAGCCGACGTCCTCGCGCCACTCCTCGTGCCAGGCCGTCCAGCAGTGCAGGCCCGGAGCGATCTCGACTGCCGATCCCATCGTCGGCAGGCTAGCTGCGGCTGATTGCTGTAGCCTCCGGTGCGACCGTGCCCGGAGGCGCCCCGACGCCAGAGGGGCTGCGGGCGGAGGCGTTGACGGCCAGGTCCCGCGCGCTGGGCAGTTGCGAACCGTGTCAGATCCGGAAGGAAGCAGCACTCAGCGATCTTGCTCAGGCGACGCGGTCAGGCCTGGCACGAGTCGCCGTCCGTCCAGCCGCTGACCGTCGGACGCGCCTTCCGGGCCGGTCACCGAGCGAGCCTCTGGAAGCTCATAGACTGCCTCCGTGGCCTCGCTCTATCGCACCTACCGTCCGCGCACGTTCGCGGACGTTGTGGGTCAGGATCACATCGTGCGCACGCTCGGAGCCGCGGTCGATCAGGGCCGGATCGCGCATGCCTACCTGTTCTCGGGCCCGCGCGGCACGGGCAAGACGTCGCTCGCGAAGATCCTCGCAAAGGCGCTCAATTGCGAGCGCGGCCCGACCTCGGAGCCCGACGGCACCTGCCCGATCTGCCTGCGCATCCACGATGCCACCGCACTCGACGTGATCGAGATGGACGCCGCCTCGCACCGCGGCATCGACGACATCCGCGAGATTCGCGAGCGCGTCGCGCAACAGCCGGCCGAGGGCCGCTACAAGGTCTACATCCTGGACGAGGCGCACTCGCTCACGCCCGACGCATCCAACGCGCTCCTGAAGACGCTCGAGGAGCCCCCGCCGCACGTGGTGTTCGTGCTCTGCACGACCGATCCCGCCAAGCTGCTGAGCACGATCCGCTCGCGTTGCCAGCGCTTCGCCTTCCGGCGGCCCGGACCGGGCGAGCTCGTGAAGGTGCTCTCGCGCGTGTGCGACGCCGAGGGGATCCAGGCACCGGAAGCCGTGCTGCACCTCGTCGCGCGCGCCGGCGCCGGCTCCTATCGCGACGCGCTCACGATCCTCGATCAGCTCTCCACCGCCAGCGATGGACCGATCGCCGTCGAGGATGCCGTGCAACTGCTCGGCCTCGTGCCCGAGCAGGCGCTCATCGACCTCGTCGACCTGATCGCCCAGGGCGAGCCGGGCGAACTCCTCCGCCGCATCGACGCTCTGGCGGAGAGCGGACAGGACATGCACGGCCTGCTCGACTCGCTGCTCGGCCACCTGCGCCTGATCTACCTGCTCCAGCACGCAGAGGTGCTGCCGGAGTCCGAGGCGGCTGCGCCCGACCGAACCGCGGAGCTTCAACGTCAGGCCCAATCGCTGCCGGCCTCCGAGACGTTGCGGGCGATCGACCTGCTGGCGACGGCACTGCGCGACATCCGCGAAGGCTCGGACGCCCGCCTGCCGCTCGAGGTCGCGCTGATCACGGCCGCGCGGCCGGCGGCGAGCGCGGCACCCGGCGCCCTGCTGGCACGCGTGGAGCGGCTGGAGCACGCAGTCAGCAGCGGTGGAGCGCCCGCGGCTGCACCTGTGCCCCTGCCAACACCCGAACCTGCACCCACACCAGCAGCACCCGCAGCGACCCCGCCTCCGCCGCAACCCGCGGCGGAGGCGCACGCCGACGCACCTCCGCCATCCGCTCCTGCCGAGCCGCCATCCGC
>JALYLC010000488.1 GCA_030774435.1 Actinomycetota bacterium | reverse complement strand
GCTCCAGCTCGTCCAGCGCAGCCTCGACCAGGCCCTCGTCCACCTCCGCCGCCAGGGCGAGCTCGGACACCGTCAGCGGCTCTCCGGCGACGAACAGCAGCGCCTCGCAGGCCGCGACGACCGCGTCGCTCACGCCACGGCCTCCGCCGCGTCGACGACCTGCGCCGACACGCGCAGCGTCGTCTCGGTGCGGCCGACGCGAATCGGCGCGAACAGCTGGTCCTGTGCCGCGCGCGCCTCGCCGCGCTTGATCAACTCGAGCAGCGCGACGAACGCAGCTGCCTGCGCTCCGCGCTCGAGCCCCGCGACCTCGTCGTCGAACACGAAGCCGCCGCGCCCGCGCACGAGCAGGCGGAAGCGCTCCACGAACGGCCGCATCGCCACGGCGCGGCGCCGCACCAGGGTCGTGTCGACGCTCATGGGCGGCTCCAGGAGGTGCAGCATCGCCTCGGCCAGGCGTCCCGGGTGCTCGTCGACGAGCGGCGCCACGGGCCGCGGTGGCGCGTACGGCGCCGGACCGCTGCGGAAGACGCGCAGGCCGGCGGCGGCGCGCCGCGCCGCGAGCCACTCCGCCGCCCGCTTGAAGCGCTGGTATTCGGCGAGGCGCAGCGCCAGCTCCTCGGCCGCGCCCTCGGCGTCGAGATCCTCCTCGTCCTCGGCGTCCGCATCGACGAGCAGGCGCGACTTCAGCTCGCACAGGGCGGCGACCAGGACCAGGAACTCCGAGAGCGACTCGAGGTCGATCTCGTCGGACTGCTCCATCTGCGCCAGGTAGGCCAGCACGACGTCGACGATCGGCACCTCGACCAGCTCGAGCTCATCCCGCAGGACGAGGGCGAGCAGGAGGTCGAACGGCCCCGAGAACGCGTCGAAGTCGAGGTCGAGCTCGAGAACGGATCCGCTCACGCCTGCATTCTGGCAACGAGGCCGGACGCGCGCAGGACGGATATGCGCTCGAGAGCGCATTTCGGTGGTCCCAAATCGACGGACACGCACTACGCATCGCTCGTATAGTCGCCGCGTGAGTGAGCAGCCGCGGCTCAACACGTTCTGGTTCAGCGATATCGAGGGTTCGACCAAGCTCGTGGCCGAGGTCGGCGATAGCGCGTTCCGTGAGTTGCTGCGCGAGCATCGGGCAATCGTGCGCGCCGCGTTCGCCGAGTATGGCGGCCAGGAGGTCGGGACGGAGGGGGACAGCTTCTTCGCGACCTTCCCGTCGCCTGCTGCCGCGGCGTCTGCCGCTCAGGTGGTCTGCTCGGAGTTCGACGGCGGGCCGATCCGGGTGCGGATCGGCATCCACGCGGGGCTGTCGGTCGTCGAGGAAGGCGGTCATGTCGGTCTCGACGTCCATCGAGCGGCACGAATTGCCGGAGTCGCGCACGGCGGGCAGATCCTCTTGTCGGACACGGCGAAGGCACATTTCGAGGGCGGCGTCGTGGATCTCGGCGAGCATCGCCTGAAGGATCTCTCGGCCACGCTACGGCTCTTCCAGCTCGGTGAGAGGAGCTTCCCCCCGCTGCGGAGTCTCCATCGCACGAACCTGCCGGTGCCCCCGACACCGTTCCTCGGGCGCGAAGACGCACTCGAGGCTGTCGCGACCCTGCTCGGCCGGGGGGATGTGCGGCTCGTCACGCTGACGGGGCCGGGCGGGATGGGCAAGACGCGGCTCGCGCTGCAGGCCGCGGCCGACGCCGCCGACGAGTTCGCCGACGGGGTCTGGTGGATTCCGCTCGCGCAACTCGCGGATCCCGCGCTCATTCTCTCGACGGTCGCACACACGTTGCAGATCGGCGCGGCCGGCGGAGAGGCCGTTGCGACCGCCCTCACGGACCGCCTCAGCGGCCGTAGCGTCCTGGTGGTGATCGACAACGCCGAGCACCTCCTACCGGACGTCGCCGGCGCTGTCGCACACCTCGCGGCCATCGACGGGCCTCGCCTGTGCGTCACGAGCCGCGAGCGCCTCGCGCTTCCGGGCGAGCACGTCTTCACGGTGCCTGCACTGAGCGAGAGTGACTCCGTGGCGCTCTTCGTAGCGCGGGCGCGTCAGCTCGATCCGGCGTTCACGGAGGTGCCCGGATTGTCGGCTCTCTGCCGCCAGCTGGACAACCTTCCGCTGGCGATCGAGCTTGCTGCGGCGCGTTCGACCCTGTTCTCGGTCGACGAGCTCGCCGAGCGACTCGGACAGAGCCTCGGGCTGCTCAAGGCCGGCCGAGGGAGCGAAGAGCGGCACGAGACGCTGCGGGCGGCGATCGACTGGTCGTATCGCTTGCTCGGCGCCGAGGAGCAGCGGGTCTATCGGGCGTGCGCGACGTTCCGTGGCGGCTGCACCGTCGACGCGCTCGAGCAGATCGCGGGAACGGATCCGGACGCGATCGGATCGCTGCTCGACAAGAGCCTCCTCAGCCGACGGGATGGCGAAGGCGGGCCGCGCCTGTTCATGCTCGAGCTCGTGCGGCGGCATGCCGCGGAGCTGCTCGCTGACGACCCGGAACGGGGAGGGCTCGCTGCGGCGAGTGCGCGCTACTTCACCGATTTGACCGAGCAGGCGTTTGCGCGCGTCACAAGCTTCGCGGCAGACAATGCGCGCTGGTGGGGCGTGATGCGCGACGAGCGCGACAACGTGCGCGCCGCTCTCGCGTTTCACGATGCAGCAGGCGATGCGCAGTCGCTCGCGCGCATTTGCGCCGGCGAGTGGTTCCTCTGGTTCTTCATCGGCGATCCCGTCGAGGGCGCAGAGTGGCTTCGTCGTGCCCTGGAGCTGGGCCCTCCCCGCCATCTGCTCTCACCCGTCGAGAACGCCTACGCAGCGGTGCTGATGGTCTCGGGTGAACAAGCCGCGTCTGCGGAGCTCGCTGCGTCCACGCAGCTCGCTGGTGCGGCCCTACGGCACGCTCGCGAAATCCGTGACCGCCGAGCCGAGTCCGCAGCGTTGATCACTCTCGGCAATGGCCTGACGAGCGGCGGCCCCGATTCCCGGGCCGCCGGATTCGCCGCGTGGACCGACGGCGCATCCGCCGCCCGCGCGGCCGGTGAGGATTGGTGGGAGGCCTGCGCCCTCGCCAACCTCGCTGAGTGGGCGCTCCGGCTCGGTGATCGGGAAGAGGCGGTCAGGCTGTGCGACGAACTCTCGCGGCTCGAAGGCGGCAGGCCAAACGTGATCATCAACACCGACCTCTTGCGGGCCGACATCGCCTGGATCGATGGCGACGTCGGTCACGCACGCGAGCAGGTGCTGCGCGTTCTCGAGCAGCAGCAGCACGGGACGCTGTTCGCGGTGCGTGAGAACGGGCTCGTGCTCGCGGCCCGGATCGTCGCGGGCGAGGGGCGCCTGGAGGATGCCGCGCTCCTGATGGCAGCCGCGACTGCGAGGGAGGCAGACTTCGGGCTTGCTCTCCCAGCGGCTTGGAACGAGCCCGGCAACGCGTTGGCGGCCCGGATCGCGAATGATCTGGGTCCGGATCGATCCGCTGCCGCTCGGGTTCGCGGCCGGCAGCTCTCGCTCGGCGAGACCATCACGTATGCAATCGAGCTCCTCAGCGGCGAGAGAGCGAGCTAGGCCTTGATCCTCATTCCTCGGCCAGCCCGGGGTCGGGCTCGCCGTCGGGTTCCTCGTCGGGCCGGTCATCGTCGTCGGCGGGCTCGTCCAGCTCGCTCTCGTCGGGAAGCCGTTCGGGATCATCCGGCGGCCGGCCTTGGCCGGAAGCAGCGCGTGTCTGTGGCGCTCGAGTCATCGAGCCATATCCCCCGCGTGCGGCGATTGGAGACGTATCGCGGTCGCTGCCGACCTTGGGAGCAAGAAGAGGAGACGAGGCTCGCCAGCCGCATCGAGCCTCGTCTCCTCTGCGAGCAACGCTGCCTGTGCGTCCCGGGTCGGCGGGCAGCGGACTCTGATGGTGACGGGTTCCACGTGCGTCGCAGATCGAAACCTCACCCGGCCTGGTGGCACGCTTCGCTGAGCTGGGAGCCGCGATGGCCAGGCCGGTTCTCAGACGAGCTGTGCCTCGCCGCCGAGCACCCGCACCTCGCTGAAGAACTCCGACGCCGGCCGCACCTTGTACGCAGGCCCGAGGCGCAGGACGCGCGCGCCCTCGTCGGTCGAGACCTCCATCACGACGCTCGCCTCGCCGGGAAACTCGTTGATCAGCCGCGCCAGCTCGCTGACGAAGCCGGCCCCGGCGATGCGGCCATCGACGCGCAGGCGCACCTCGCCTCGCGGAGGAACGGCCGCGAAGGGCACGATCTCGATCGCGCGGAGCTTCGTCTCGCCCTCGTCGCGGCGGTCGACGCGGCCTTTCACGATCACGATTGCGTCCTCGGCGAGGTGCTCGCGGCAGGCGCCGTAGACCTTGCCGAAGACGACGACCTCGACCTGCGTCATCCCGTCGTCGAGCCGGGCGAAGGCCATGGGGTCGCCACTGCGCGAGGTCGTCACGCGCAGCGATGCGATCAGGCCGCCGACGGAGACGGTCTCGTGCTCGCGCCGGTTGGGCAGGTCGCTCAGCGGCAGGTCCACGCGCCGGCGCAGCTGATCGGCGACCTCGGCCAGCGGGTGGTCGGTGAGGTACAGCCCGAGCGTCTCCTTCTCGAACGCGAGCAGCTCCTTCTTATCGAGCTCGGGACCGACCACGGCCGGGTGATGGCGCCGGGGCTCGTCCTCGCTACCTGCGCCGAGGTCGAAGATCGAGGCCTGGCCGGCGAGCGCGTCGGCCTGCGTCTTCTGCCCGGCGGCGGCCGCCGCCTCGAGCGCCGCCAGCATCGCCCCGCGCGTCGCGCCCGTGGAGTCGAGGCCGCCGCACTTGACGAGGCTCTCGAGCACGCGCTTGTTGCTCTGCTGCGCGTCCACGCGCTCGCAGAACTCCCACAGCGTCGTGAACGGTCCGCCTTCCTCTCGCGCCTGCACGATCGCGCGCACCGCGCCCTCGCCGACGCCCTTGACGGCGGTCAGGCCGAAGCGGATGCGGCCGTCCACGACCGTGAAGTCCTGCCCAGAGCTGTTGACGTCGGGCGGCAGCACCTCGATGCCCATCTCGCCGCAGGCGTTGACGTAGAACGGCACGCGGTCCTTGGTCTGCATGACCGATGAGATGAGCGCCGCCATGTACGGCTCGGGGTGGTTGGCCTTCAGGTAAGCCGTGCGGTAGGCGATCATGGCGTAGCAGGCCGCGTGCGCCTTGTTGAACGAGTAGTCCGCGCTGCGCTCGTTCTCGTCCCAGAGCGACTCGGCGACCGACCGGGCGACGCCGTTGGCCTCGCAGCCGGCCAGGAACTTCTCGCGCAGCGAGGCCATCAGCGAGTGGATCTTCTTGGAGATCGCCTTGCGCAGGTCATCGGCCTCGGCCGGCGTGAAGCCCGCCAGGTCCTTGGCGATCTGCATCGCCTGCTCCTGGTAGATGTAGACGCCCTGCGTCGTGCGCAGGATCGGCTCCAGGCGCGGATCCAGGTAGTTGACGGGCTCGAGGCCGTTCTTGCGCCTGGCGAAGACCGGGATGTTGGCCATCGGGCCCGGGCGGTAGAGCGCGACGAGGGCGATCAGATCCTCGAACTCGGTCGGCTTGACCTGCCGCAGGGCGTCGCGCATGCCGCTCGACTCGAACTGGAACACGCCCAGCGTGTCGCCGCGCGCGAGCATGTCGTAGGTGCTTTGATCGTCCAGCGGCAGGCCCGAGAGATCGCCGAGATCGATACCGGCGGACTCGCGGATGATGCGGATGGCCTCGTCGATGACGTCGAGGTTGCGCAGGCCGAGGAAATCCATCTTGAGCAGCCCGAGCTTCTCGACGTCGCCCATCGGATACTGCGTCACGAGCTCGGCGTCGGCGCCCTTCTGCTGCAGCGGCAGATACTCCACCAGCGGGCGATCGCCGATCACGACGCCCGCGGCGTGGATCGAGTCGGCCCGCACGAGGCCCTCGAGCGGGCGCGCCATGTCGACGACCTGGCGCACGAGCTCGTCCTCGTCGTAGGCCTTGCGCAGCTCCTGGTTGGGCTTCAGCGACTCCTCGAAGCCGACCTTGACGCCCTCGGGCACGAGCTTCGCGATGCGGTCGACGGCGCCGTACGGCAGGCCCATCACGCGCCCGGCGTCGCGCACCGAGGCCTTCGCGGCGAGCTTCGAGAACGTGATGATCTGGGCCACGCGCTCGCGGCCGTACTTCTCGGTCACGTACGCCATCACGCGCTCGCGGCCGTGCACGGAGAAGTCGATGTCGATGTCGGGCATGGTCTTGCGCCCGGGGTTGAGGAAGCGCTCGAACAGGAGCTCGTAGCGCAGCGGGTCGAGATCGGTGATGCGCAGCGCATAGGCGACGATGGAGCCCGCGGCCGAGCCACGCCCGGGGCCGACGGTGATGCCGTTGGCCTTGGCGAAGCGCACGAAGTCCCAGACGATCAGGAAGTAGTCGGCGAAGCCCATCTCGCTGATCGTCTGGAGCTCGAACTCCAGTCGATCGCGCAGCCGCTGATCGACCGTGCGGTAGCGCTCGAGCATGCCCTTCTCGCACAGCCCCCGCAGCATCCCGAACGAGTCGCCGCCGGCCTCGTCGAAGCGCGGGAGGTGGATGCGGTCGAGGTCGAGGTCGACGTTGCAGCGTTCGGCGATCTCGATCGTCGGAGCGAGCAGGCCGTCGCCGCCCCAGGGCGCCATCGTCCGGCTCATCTCCTCGGGCGTCTTGAGATAGAAGTCCTGCGTCGAAAAACGGAAGCGGTTCGGGTTGGAGAGCAGGTCGTTGGTCTGGATGCACAGCAGCGCCTCGTGCGGTGCGGCATCCTCGGCGCGCAAGTAGTGCACGTCCCCCGTGCCGACGGCGGGGAGGCCGGTGTCGGCCGCCAGCGCCAGCAGCCCCGGGTTGACGCTCTTGTGCTCGTCGATGCCCGCGTCCTGCAGTTCGATGTACACGTCCTCGCGGCCGAAGATCTGGACGAGGCGGTCGAGCTCCTCTCGCGCCCGGGGAACGTCACCCGCGAGCAGCGCGGAGCACGTGCGCCCGGAGAGGCAGCCCGAGAGCGCGATGACGCCGTCGGCGTAGGTCTCGAGCAGCTCGTAGTCGACGCGCGGCTTGTAGTAGTAGCCCTCGAGGTAGCCGAGCGTGCAGAGCTTGATCAGGTTGTGGTAGCCCTCGGTCGTCTCGGCCAGCAGCGTCAGGTGATTCCAGTCGCGCTGGTTCGAGTGAACGCGGGAGCGGCGGTCGTCGACGAGGTAGATCTCGCAGCCGAGCAGCGGCTTGATACCGGCCGCGCCCGCCGTGCGGTAGAGCTCGATCGCGCCCGCCATGGAGCCGTGATCGGTGATGCCGACGGCCGGCATGCCGAGCTCCACCGCCCGCTCGACGAGCTGAGGGATGCGGCAGGCGCCGTCCAGCACCGAGTACTCGGAATGGACGTGCAGATGGGCGTAACGCGGCACGGTCGAAGCCACAGGCGGCACAGTCTAGGAGGCCCGGTCCCGCGCGTGACCTCGGGGCCGGCTTCTACTTCTCGGGGGGCTCGACGGGCGGCTCGGCGGGAGGCTCGACGTCGTGCCAGCGGCCGGCTTCGCGGCGCTTCGCAAAGCGGCCGAAGAGGGCGCGCGCAGGGGTCGCCACGGCGGGATTACGGGCGGCCTTGCGTACGAGGACGCCCACCGCCACCAGCTTGGTGACCCGCCAGATCACGCGCCCACGACGCCGATCACTCGCATCGGCTTGCCCCGCTCGGGGCGCGGCATGCCGCGCTCGACCCACGCGTCGATCTCGCGGAAGAGCTCGTCGACGAGCTGGGCCTGCGGCACCTTGCGGAGGACCTCGCCGTGCGCGTAGATGAAGCCGGAGTCGCGGCCGCCGGCGATGCCGAAGTCGGCGTTCCCCGCCTCTCCCGGGCCGTTCACGGCGCAGCCCATCACCGCCACCTCGAAGTGCTGCGGGTAGGTCGCCAGCCGCTGGTCGACCTCGCCCGCGAGCTCGTGCACCTCGACGTTCGTGCGGCCGCAGGACGGGCACGCGATCAGGTTGGGCCCCGACTGGCGGAGCCCGAGCGCCTTCAGGATCGCGACGGCCGGCCCGATCTCCTCGACCGGATCGGCAGTCAGCGAGACCCTGATCGTGTCGCCGATGCCGTCGGCCAGCAGCGTGCCGATGCCGATCGCCGACTTGACGGTGCCGGCGCCGGGCAGGCCCGCCTCGGTCACGCCCAGATGCAGTGGATACGGCACCCGGGCAGCCAGGCGCCGGTAGGCCTCGATCATCGTCGGCACCCCCGAGGATTTGACCGAGATCTTGAAATCGCGGAAATCGAGCCGCTCGAGCAGCTCGACCTCCTCCATCGCGGCCGCCACCAGGGCTCCGGCCGGATCGGCCGTCGCCATGGGGCGCAGGTGATCGGGCAGCGAGCCCGAGTTGGCGCCGATGCGCAGGGGCGTCTTCGTCGCCTGGGCCTTGCGCACGACCGCTTCGACCTTGTCGGCCCCGCCGATGTTGCCGGGGTTGATGCGCACGGCAGCCACGCCCGTGTCCATCGCACGCAGCGCCAGCGAGGCGTTGAAGTGGATGTCCGCGATGATCGGCAGGCCGGCGCCCGCGACGATCGCGGGCAGCGCGTCGGCGTCGGGGAGGCCCGGCACGGCGACGCGCACGATGTCGGCCCCGGCCTCGCGCAGCCGACCGACCTGCTCCAGCGTGGCCGCGACGTCGTGCGTCTTGGTCGTCGTCATCGACTGGACACTGACCGGGGCACCGCCCCCGATCGGAATCCCCCCCACGATGATCTGACGCTGGCTTGCCACCAACCGTCAGGATACGACGTCTGCTACGGCCCCGGGCGCGCGTTGTCGAGGATGCGCCCGACGTCCTGCTGCAGCACGAACAGGAACATCAGCACGAAGACCGAGATGCCGACCAGCGAGACGCGCTCGTAGATCTCGCGCGAGAGCGGCTTGCGGCGCAGGCGCTCGATCAGCGCGAACAGGATGTGCCCGCCGTCCAGCGGCAGGAACGGCAGCAGGTTGAAGAGCGCGAGCGAGAGCGACAGCCACGCGAGCTGCTCCAGGTAGAGGCCCTGGCCGACGGCGGTCGACTGCTCGCGGACGATGCCGACGACGCCTTGCACGTTGCTGCGATCGCCGCGCACGACGAGGTTCTTCAGTGCCACGCCGGTGCCCTTGGTGACGAGCCACAGCTCCTGTTCGGCGAGGTGCGCCGAACGCACGGGGCCGAAGTGCAGCGTGCCGCTGCGGCGCACGTCGAAGACGAAGCCGAGCAGGCGGCGGTCGCCCTGCTTGCGCGGCGCGGCCGGCCCGAGCGTGCGCACGGTCTGGCCGCGCCGCACGCGCAATGTCACGGTCGCCGACTTCTCGATCGTGGTGCGCAGGGACGCGACGTTCTTGACCGGGCGGCCCTGGATGCTGATCACGACATCCCCCGGATGCAGGCCCATGCGCTGTGCCGGCGAGTTCACCTGGATCTGCGCGACGCGCGTGGTCGGTTCGTAGTTCGGCACGCCCAGCGCGTAGAAGACCGTAAGGATCGCGAACGCCGCGAGCACGTTGGCGCCTGGGCCGGCGGTGATCGCGGCCACGCGGCGCCAGGTCGCCTGCCGCCAGTAGGCGCGTGCGTCGGCGTCCTCCGACACGCGTTGCAGCTCCTTGCGGCACCAGGCCACGCGTTCCTCGTCGACCAGCTCCAGGTCGTTCTCGAGCGCCTCCGAGAGCCGTTCGAGTGCCTCCGCGCTGCCCGCCGCGTCGCCCGCATCGAGCAGGGCGCGGGCGCGCTCGAGCGCAGGCG